>DAOVQV010000318.1 GCA_030628445.1 Phycisphaerae bacterium
CGGAGTCGACTGCGGAACGGACGACTTCATAAGCAAACCCATCAACCGACTGGAGCTGCTGACGCGCGTCAAGACGCTGCTGAAGGTGCGGCACCTCAAAAGCGTGCTGGACCGCACGCTGGCCTATCTGGACCAGATAGAGCAGCGGGACCGCCAAGTCGGCCGGTAGATTCACCAGCAACTTATTCCGGGAGAATGCACGTGAGGTCCCAACCCAGATTCGCCATTCTTGTCATTGCAGCGGCCCTGGCGCTTGGGGGCTGCAAGAAAGACGACGCCAACCAGCCCGCTGCAAGACCCCCCGCCCAGAGTCAAACCCAACCGGCGACATCGACCGCCCCCGCCACGCAGCCTGCGACGCTGAGCGTCGTCCAGCAGACGGTCACCGGCGATGGGACGGTCGTGGCGAAGCTTTCAAACGGTCTGACGGTGATCCTCAAGGCGGCGCGGTCAAATCCCGTGGTATGCGTGCGTGCATACGTACGGGCAGGCGGGCTTTATGAGGGTAAGTGGCTTGGGGCGGGGATTTCCCACCTGACCGAGCACCTGGTCGCCAAAGGCGCGGTCCACGACATGGGTGCGGGCGTAACCGCCTCTGAAGCAAAGCAGACCTCCGACCGCGTCACCGACATCGGCGGACAGTCCAACGCACATACGTCGCTGAGCTACACGTGCTACTACATATCCGCCGTAGCGACCAAGACGGACGATTGTATCGACCTTGTCGCCGACTGGATGGCGCGGCCGGAGATCTTACCCGAGGATTTCCGGCGCGAGCACGGCGTGGTCCAGCGCGAGCTGGAGATGGGCAAGGACGCACCGTCGCGACAGTTGTGGCGGGCCCACATGGCCAACGCCTTCGCCGCGCATCCCACCGCCGTGCCAGTCATCGGATACGCCGAACCGCTGAGCAAACTGAGGCGCGCCGACGTGCTGGACTACCACGAGCGGATGTACGTCCCGCAGAACATGGTCTTCTGCGTGGTGGGCGACATCGACGTCTCAGCAGCCCTCGAGCGGACCTGTCGTGCATTCGCCGGGTTCCCCGCCGGGCGCATCCCCGATCTTTCCCTCCCTGCGGTCAAACCAATCTGGTCGGTCCGACGCGACCTCCGCCCGCACAGCGCAATAAAGGACGTGCTTCAGAACATCAGCTTCCAGACCGTCCCGCTGCTGAACGATCAGCTTTACCCGCTCGACGTGCTCAGCTACATCCTCACACAAGGCCGGGCCAGTAAGCTCGTCAAGCAGATCGTTCGGGACAAGAAGCTGTCGCTGTCGATCGACTCGGTCTCCTGGACGCCCCCGTGGGGTAAGGGCGTCTTTACGATCTCATTTAGAGCCGAGCCCGCCAAGGCCGACCAGGCCGAACGCGCAATCCTTGAGGAACTCAAGAAGATCATCACCGACGGCGTCACGGACGAGCAACTGCAGCGCGCCAAGCGACAGAAGGTCGCCGACCTGGTCTACTCCCAGCAGTCGGTGGAGTCTATCGCGGCCCAGCTCGCCGGCGATTACCTCTCCACCGGCGACGTAGGTTTCTCCAAGGACTATACGCAGCGGATTCAGGCGGTGACGTGCGAACAGGTCCAATTAGCCGCTGAAGAGTACTTCACCTTCGACCGCATGGCCATTACGCGCATGGTCCCGGTGAGCGAATCGGCAGGACCGACAGCTGCTCAGCAGGCGACGGTGGAGCAGACGTCAGCTTTGTTCACGCTGCCCAACGGACTGCGCGTGGTCCTGGTTCCGGATAACTCGGTGGGCCTGGTGGCGATGGCGTTTGCCTCCTCGGGCGGGGTGCTGGTCGAGACACCCGAGACGAACGGGCTGGGGACGTTCATGACGTCGATGACGACCGAGGGCGCCGCCGATCGCACGGCCGAACAGATCGCCAGGTTCTTCGACCGCTCCGGCGGGGCGATCGGCGGAAACTGCGGGAACAACACCTTCTATTGGAAGGCAACGGTGCTGAAAGACAGTTTCGCCGAAGCGATGGAAATCTTCGCCGACGTGATCCAGCGACCGACGTTTCCAGCCGAGAAGCTCGATGTCCTGCGTCCGCAATTGCTCGCCGCCGTCGATAAGATGGATGAGCATTGGTCTTCCCAGCTTCAAAAGTTCTTCCGCGGGAAGTTCTTCACGAACTCGCCGTACGGGATGCTCACTGTGGGGTCCAAGGACGTGCTGGGCGGCGCAACGGCCGAGCAGTTGGCGGCCTATCACGCTGAGCACATTCGCCCCGCTTCGAGCGTGCTGACGATCTGCGGAAATTTCGACGCGGCGTCGGCCCGCCGACAAATCCAGCCGGTCTTCGCGCGCTTACCGAAAGGCGAGGTGCAGCTTGGGATCCCACACCCACGCCAGGTCGCCCCG
>DAOVQV010000349.1 GCA_030628445.1 Phycisphaerae bacterium
AGTGGAAGCCCCCGGCGGCGATGGCGGTGAAGTCGTCCCCCGGCGGGACGGATGCTTGGTCGTAGAAGTTGTCTCCCCATCCGGCCAGCGACCCATCAGCCCGCAGCGCAAGGCTGTGGCGTTCACCGGCGGCGATGGCGGTGAAGTCGGCCCCCGGCGGGACGGATGCTTGTCCGCAGTGGTCGTATCCCCATCCGTCAAGTTCGCCGGAGGCCTTTAGGCCCAGGGAGTGATTCCACCCGGCCGCGATTGCGGTCCAGTCATCTCCGCCCGGACAGTCGATCTGTTCGTCGTCGTTCCAGCCCCAACCGACGATCAGATCAGCTGCCGCGGGGTGAACAGCCGCTAGAAGTGCAAGTGTCAGAATCCACACCACCCCCCGGCCCAAAACCATCCTTGGCCTCATGGGACGCCTCACGTTGTGTCGTTGGGTGAACAGACGCGCCGCGGCCCGTCCGGGGCGCTTTGGTGTGTTATCGGCCAACGCCGGTCGATTAGTCTCGCCAAATCTCCTGCGGGCCGTACGGGAATAGGGAAATCGTGATATAGCGCGACAGAACGCGGTCGCCCTCGCGCTTGGCGAAGCGCCAGTAGCGGCGGACAAGGTCGCGTTTGATTTGCTCGTAGGCCGGATCGTCGATAAGGTTCTTCATCTCGTGCGGATCTGCCCGCAGGTCGTACAGCTCATCGAAGTCGAACCCGTTATAGACGTACTTATGTTCCTTGGTCATCACGGCCCGCTGGGTGAAGTACAGTTCCACGCCGTCGCACATGTGGAACATCTCGTCGGGCCAGTCGGGCGGCGTCTTGTCGGCGAGCAGGGGGACGATGCTGCGCCCGGAGAAGGACCGGTCGGTGGCGATCCCGGTAAGTTCCAGGAATGTCGGGCCGATGTCGGCGAGCGAGACGAACTCATCCACCCGCCTCCCGGGATTCTTGACACCGGCGGGGAAGCGGACAACCATAGGGACGTTGTACGCGCCGCGGAAACAGGGGATCCCCTTGGCGAACATCCCGTGATCCCCGCAGTAATCGCCGTGGTCCGAACAGTACATCACCAAGGTGTTGTCAGCTTCGCCGCTTGCTTCCAGCGCCGCCAGGACCTGCCCGAACAGGTCGTCCAGGTACGAGCAGAACGCCCAGTAGTGGCGAACCCCCTGGCGAATCTCACGCTCGGTCAGCTGGTCCCACCGCATCTGCCTCATGCGCTGGTAGATTCGCGGTTTGTCTTCCATCCTGTCGGCGTAGCTGGGCGGGAGGGGGATCTTCTCGATGTCGTACAGGTCGAGGAACCGCTGCGGGACGCGGTATGGGTCGTGGGGGCCGTGAAGCCCAAGGAACATCGCCCACGGTTTGTCGGACCTGGCCAGCTCGCCCAGCGCCTTTACCCCGTCGGCGGCGACCTTATCGTCCGTATCGGTCCCCTTGCGGGCGCCGTACATAGTGTACGTGTCGTACCCCGGGCGGAGGATTTGCCCCTCGCCTCGTTTTCCGTCGGCGCCTTCGCCGGTGTCGCCCTTATCGAACGTCTCGCGATAGCGTGCCCAGTCGTCGGCCTTGGTCCGCGTCCGGACGCTCGTGGCCGACAGCTCACGCCACCCGCGGTCCTTCGGCGTCTCGGTAGAGCTGACGTGCCACTTACCGGCAAAGGGCATCTCGTAACCCGCCGCCGCAAGGTCCTCGCTCCACAGGCGCACCCCTTCGGCGGGACCGGTCGATTGGGCGTAGCAGTTGGCGACGTTATTCCAGACACCGTGCTGCATCGGCAGCAGGCCGCTGTGGAACGTCGCGCGTGACGGGGAGCAGTGGGGCGATGGGCAGTAGGTCTCGGTGAAGGTGACGGCCTCGTCGGCGAACTTGTCCAGGTTCGGCGTCACGGCTGGATGCTCGCTTAAGACCGTGTCGGCCCGCTGATGGTCCATCATTACGATCAGTATGTTCGGTCTGGTCATTGCTAATCCGCCAAGTGCCAAGTGGGAGGGTGGCACAGGTTGCTTGCAACC
>DAOVQV010000340.1 GCA_030628445.1 Phycisphaerae bacterium
CCTAAGGGACGATGACATCGTGGTCAACGTCCAGGGCGACGAACCGGACATACCGGCGAACCTGGTCGATCAGCTCATAGAACTGCTCACCGAAAGCGACGCACCGATGGGAACGCTCGCCGTCCCGCTGCCTGTCGAGCAGGCGTCCGACCCGAACAAAGTCAAAGTCGTCACCGACACCGCCGGAAAGGCCCTATACTTCTCGCGGGCGGCCGTTCCACACGATCGCGACGGGACCGCAGCGGCGCGGTACCTGCTGCACCTGGGCATCTACGCGTATCGCGCGGGCTTTCTCAAGGAACTTGCCTCATTCCCGGAAACGCCGTGCGAGGCCGCTGAAAAGCTCGAACAGCTTCGCGCGTTGGAGCACGGGTACGATATCGCCGTAGGTATCGCCTCCGCCACCTACAGCGGCGCCGGGATCGACACGCCCGAAGACTACGACGAGTTCGTGCGGCGACACCCGCCCAAAGAAGCTTGAAAACGCGTCCGATAAGTGACATCCTGCCTGCTTGGCGGGTGTTGGTTGGTCAGTACCCGGGCGTTTGGCGACCGGGCCGCACTTGATCGAAGAAAGGAACAATCGAATGAAACCTGTTGCCCTTCAGCTCTACACCGTTCGCGAGTATGCCCAAGAGGATTTTCTCAGGACATTACAGCAGGTCGCTGAGGCCGGGTACAAGGGCGTCGAGCCGGCCGGGCTTTATGGCTGTGACGCTCACCAGGTCCGCCGGATCTTGGATGACTTGGGGTTAGTGGTCTGTTCCGATCACATCAAGCTGGAAACGTTTGATGATATCGACCAACTCGTCGAGACAGCCCAGATACTCGGTCATGACCATCCCGTCACCGGCCTGGAACATGCCGCCTTCCAGAGCGTCGATGCGATCAAGGCCGGGGCCGAGAAGTTCCAAAAGGTCGCCGAAGCCATCAAACCGCACGGCCTGAAGCTGGGTTATCACAACCACTGTCACGAGATGAGGCAGTTTAGCGGGAGGTACGGACTGGAGATCTTCCTGGAAGACGCCCCCGACGTTCAGGCCCAGATCGACGTGTACTGGGCGAGCAACTTCTCCACCGTGGACGTCCCGAACCTTATCTCCAAATACGCCGACCGCACGCCCACCCTGCACATCAAGGACGGCCCGCTCATCAAGGGCGCCGCCCAGAACCCCGTCGGCGCCGGGAAGATGGACATACCCGCCTGTGTGGGCGCCGCCGACCCGGATGTGCTCAAATGGCTGATAGTCGAGTTGGATAACTGCGAGATGGACATGATGCAGGCCGTCCGCGACAGCCTCCAGTATCTGACATCCGCCGGGCTGGGTGAGGCGAACCAGTAATCAGTAACCGGTTAACAAGTTAACCGCCAAATCGTAAGACAGTACCGCACGGACGGTATTGACCTTTTCCGGTTTCACGGTATTGCACGCAGCGAGGATGAATCAATGGACCTTTCAGACCTTTCAGACAAGGACCGCAAGGAGTTGCTCGAGCTTTACGAAGGTCTGCGCGTCGCCGATGTTCGCGACGGGCTGGACATCGCCGGGTACATCGGCTTCGGGTCGATGTCGCCTCAGATCCGCCCGCTTTGGCGGACGCGTATCTGCGGGATCGCGCGCACCGCCCGGTACTTACCGTACGTCGGGCCCATCCCGCACTACACGGGCTGGGATGAATACTGGGCCTGGGCCAAGCCGTACATCAAGCAACGCTGCGCCAATCCGTTCAAGGAGGACTTCCACGAAGGCGACGTGATAGTAATCGACCAGAGCGGGGTCGATGCGGGCCTGATGGGTTCGGGCAACACGCTGACGGGGATATCCAACGGCGTCCGCGGGTACGTCTCCAACGGCGGCGTGCGCGACACCGACGAGGTCATCATTCAGAAGGTCCCGTTCTGGGCCAAGACGATATCCCAGTCCATGCTCCAACCGCACCTGGTCGTCGACGGTAAGGATGTGCCGATCTGCGTCGGGTCAGTGACCGTCCGCCCGGGCGATATGGTGGTCGCCGACGGCGACGGGGTTATCGTCGTCCCGGCCGAGGTCGCCCGCGACGTCGCCCGCCACGCCCGCACCATGCTCGATGA
>DAOVQV010000102.1 GCA_030628445.1 Phycisphaerae bacterium
CGTAAACCAGATCGCTTCCGAGCTGGCGCCGGGCCCACTGCCCGATCATCCGTTCGGACTCTCTGTCCAGGTCGCCGTGCAACCCTTCGACCTTCCCGAACTCGCCAGCGAGGATCTGCTTCGCATCGACGAACGATACCTGCGGGATGTCCTGAACTTCCGGTAGCTCGATCTGCCGTTGCTTGAGTATCTGCCCGCAGTTTTCGCGCACGGCTGCGAATATCGCCGCGATCAATCCGGTGTGCATCCGCATCACGTCCTGCTCGGACTCGATGAAGCCCATCTCGAAGTCCAGCGACGCGAACTCCGTCAGGTGCCAAGCCGTCTCGCTCTTTTCGGCCCGGTACGCATGTCCGACCTCGAAGACGCGCTCCAACCCCGAGCCCACCATTATCTGCTTATAGAACTGCGGGCTTTGGGCCAAGTAGGCGACGCGGCCGAAGTAGCTTACCTCGAAGACTGCGCTTCCGCCTTCGGCCCCACCCAGCACGAGCTTGGGCGTTACGATCTCGGTGAACCCTTGGCTTCTCAGGTATGCGCGGAAGGTTCGCAGTATCTCGGCCTGAACGCGAAAGATATCCAGCACCTCGGGCATCCGCAGGCTCACCGCCCGGTTGTTCAGGATCGTATCCAGCCGATGGCCGCTGGCGGTAAGCGGGCGGAACACCTCCAACGGCGGCGTCTCGGCCGCGGCCAGTAGCTCCAGCCGTTTGGCCCGAACCTCGCAGCCGCCGCGGGCACGCTCTTCAGTCCGCACCGTACCGTCGATTCGCACCACCGACTCACAGCCCAGATCCGGCCAATCGGAATCGGCCTCCAGGACCACCTGGGCGAGCCCTCCCCGATCGCGGAGGATCAGGAAGCAGACGCCGCCCAGATCGCGAATCCGGTGGACCCAGCCCGCAAGGCGAACGTCCTGTCCGGTGTGCTTGGGAAGTTGACAGGTGAGTATGCGCCGTTTCATGTGGCACCTCCCGGCGGCCCTCGGCCGAAGCTTCTGTCCGCCTGTTGGAACTTGAACAGCCCTCTACCTAAGAGGGACGAGAGGCTGCCCAAATCCCGCGGTGCCACCCTCGTTGCCTTCCCCGCAGCCGCATTCGGGCTGGCGAAGGCCGCTTTTGCGACACATCCGGTGCCTTCCCCTTGTAACGGTGGGGCCTCCGTCGCAGTCTACTTACCCGCGCCCGGTGATGCTGGGGCGCCGTGCGGCGCGGGTGTTCGGTGCGCGGCTCGGTGGTGTCCTTCGGCGTCTGTCCAGCACCCGGCTCGCACCGTCCCGGGCTCGCTGCTGCCGACCTCGACGCCTACTGCTCCACGTCGTCGCCTTTCGTGCTCAATATACTATCGGCCAGCCGATCAGGCAAGACCAACAACAGCGACACGGTGTGTATCGTGCCTGCTCCCCCGACGAGGCAGGCTTCCGGTCCTGACTCGTCACAGCTCCCCTTTCAACTTTCTCAACATCTCCATCGCTTGGATGGGGGTCAGGTTTTCCAGGTCGGCGGATTTGAGCTGACGGGCGATGCGGACGGCGGGGTCGGCGAACAGCTGCATTTGCTGTGCGGCCGCCCGGGCGCGTGCGGCCAGTTCGGGCATGTCCAGGCCCTCGGCAAGATGCGCCTGCAATTGCGGCAGTATCTGCTTGGCACGCTCGATCACGTCGGGCGGGACCCCGGCCAGCCGCGCGACGTGCACGCCGTAGCTGCGGTCCGTCCCGCCCTCGACGATCTTGTGCAGGAAGATCACCTCATCGGCCCACTCGCGGACCGCGACGTTCAGGTTCCGCACGCCGTCCAGGACGCCCTCAAGCTCGGTCAGCTCGTGGTAGTGCGTGGCGAACAGCGTCCTGCACCCGACCCGCAGCGCGATGTGCTCACAAATCGCCCACGCCAGGGCCAGCCCGTCATACGTGCTGGTCCCCCGCCCGACCTCGTCCAGGATCACCAGCGAGCGGCCGGTGGCGTTGTTGAGAATGTTCGCCGTCTCCACCATCTCCAGCATGAACGTGCTCAAGCCCCGCGTAAGCTCATCGGCCGCGCCCACGCGGGTGAATATCCGATCGGCCAGGCCGATTGTGGCCTCTTCGGCCGGGATGAAACTGCCCGCCTGGGCAAGCAGGACCAGCAGTGCAGTCTGGCGGATGTACGTGCTCTTACCGGACATGTTCGGGCCGGTGACAATCAGCAGGCGGTTATCTTGTGCGTCCATGTGCACGTCGTTGGGCACGAACTGCTCGCGGAGCTGCTCGCCCAGCACCGGGTGCTTTCCCGCGATGATGTGCAGGACGTTGTCCTGCGTGATGCGGGGACGGCGGTAGTTCCGCTCGACCGCCAGCTGCGCCAAGCCCGCCAACACGTCCAGCGTAGCAACGGCCGCCGCAGCGTCCTGCAAGGGCGGGATGTGCTGGGCCAATTGCACGCGCACCTGCTCGAACAGTTCCGCCTCGAGCGTCTTTGCCCGCTCGCCCGCAGAGAGCACCTCCGACTCGTACCGCTTCAGCTCGTCGGTGATGTAGCGCTCGGCGTTCTTGAGCGTCTGCTTGCGCACGTAATCGGCCGGGACCTTATCGCGGTGCGGGTTGGTTATCTCGATGTAGTATCCGAAGACCTTGTTGTAACCGACCTTCAGGTTGGATATCCCGGTGCGGCGGGCCTGGGCTAACTGGTACTCGGCGAGCCAACTCTGCCCGTCGGCCCCAACGCGCCGCAGGCGATCCAGCTCCTCGCTGTATCCCGGCGCGATCACGCCCCCGTCGCGGATCGTATTGGGACAGTCCGGATCGATTGACTCATCAATCAGCCCCGCCGGTTCGTCCAGGCCGCCCAGATGCGGCGTAAGTTCGGTGATCAGATCGGCGGTGCACTGGGCGACGGCGGCGGTAAGTTGGGGAAGCAGTCGCAGCGTCTCACCCAACGCCACCAGCTCTCGCGGGCGGACGCGGCCCATCGCGATGGCGGCGGCGATCCGGTCGATCTGCGAGACCTCGCCCAGCAGATCGCGGATCACCGTAACCCGCTTGCGGTCGGTGGTGAGTTGCTCGACGGCGTCCAACCGGGCGGCGATCCGCGAATAGCTCGTCAGCGGAAACGTAAGCCACCGCTCCAGCAGCCTCGCGCCCATCCCCGTGCACGTCCGGTCGATGCACCAAAGCAAGCTGCCCACCCTGCGACCCGTCCGCAGCGTCCGATGGATCTCCAGGCACCGCAGCGTGTTCCCGTCGATGATCATGTGGTCGGTCCGGTCGAACCGCCGCAGCGCGCGGATGTGCGACATCGCGGTCTTCTGCGTCTCGCGGAGGTATTCGATGATCGCCCCAGCGGCCGAGACCGACTCGTCCGGCCCGTCGAACCCGAACCCCTCCAGCGTCGCGGCACCGAAATGGTCCAGCAGGGCCTGCTCGGCGGCGTGGGCGTCGAAGACCCACGGCGGGCGGGACGTGGACGCCGCCGAGACGCACTCGCGAACCGTCTCGCGGAACTCGCGCGTATCGCACGGGCCGGACTCGGCGAAGATCACCTCCGCCGGACGGATGCGGATCAGCTCATCCAGCATGTGGTCGGCCGGGCTCGACATCGCCTGAAACTCACCCGACGAAAGCTCCACCCACGCGATACCGACCGTCCGGTCGGCGGTTTTGGGCCCGGGCCCCTCGCCGCTGCCACCGCCGGGCGAGAAGATCGCGGCCAGATAGTTACCCTCGCGCTGCTCGAGCAGCGTCTCGTCGGTAAGCGTCCCCGGAGTTATCAGCCGCACCACGTCGCGCTTTACGAGGCCCGCGGCTTGCTTGGGATCTTCGACCTGCTCACAGATGGCGACGCGGCACCCGGCCTTGACCAGCCGCGCCAGATAAGTCTCCAGTGCGTGGTACGGTATTCCCGCCAGCGGGACGGCCGTGGGGCCCTTGGACCGGGACGTCAGCGCCAGACCCAGGATGCGGGAGGCCGTCTTGGCGTCCTCGTAGAACATCTCGTAGAAGTCGCCCATGCGGAACAGCAGGATGTACTCGCCGTACCGTTCCTTGAAGCCCTTGTACTGCCGCATCGCCGGCGTGTCGATTTGTCCCGGGCTCTCTGTGCTCATCTCAGCGGGGCGATGATAGTCTGCCCAACCCGCCTCAGCAAGGCCCGCCGCAGGCGGCGCGTGTCGGGCCCTGGTCTCAATAGCTTCCGGCCGGTATGTTCTGAGTTATGGAATTGAGCGAACCGCAAGCCAAACAGTTGGTTTCCCAGCTGTTGGGAGCCGGCGACTTCCGCGTGACCCAGTTCGGGGCGGGGAAGTTCTCCCAGACCTTCTCGGTAACCGGCCAGGACGGTCAGTTCGTCCTGCGCGTCGCGCCGCCGGATGAGCTGCTTCAGTTGTTCTACGAGTACCGCATGATGCGCCAGGAGCCGGGGATCCACGCCCGGCTTGCGGCGGAGACGTCGGTACCGGCCCCGCCGATCATCGCGCATGATTTTACGCGCAAGTTGATCGACCGCGATTATCTGATCATGCCCAAACTACCCGGCGCCCCGCTGGGCCAGGCCGGACTTTCACAAGACGGAAGAGCCCGCGCCCTGCGCCAGTGGGGAAGCTACGTCGCTCAGATTCACACGATAACCGATCCGGAGAATCGATTCGGGTACCTCGGTCAGCACAACTGCATGGCCCCGCAGAAAAGCTGGGCCGAGGCGTTTGCGGTCATGTACCGCAAGGAGCTGGACGACATCGTCGCGGCCGGCGTCTACGACGAGGCGACGGCCCAGGGGGCGATGGGGCTGCTGGAGCAGCACATCGGCGTCTTCGAACATTGCGAGGTGTCGCGGCTGCTGCACGGCGATCTTTGGGTGACGAACCTGCTGGTCGCCACTGACGGGAACGTCACCGGTGTGCTTGACTTCGACCGCGCCTGCTGGGGCGACATCGAGTGGGACCTCGCCATCGCCGAATACTGCGGCGTGACGCAGCCCGCCTTTTGGGAAGGTTACGCCCGCCAGGTCCAGATGCACGCAGGCGACGCCGCCGTCCGCCGGTTATTCTATCTGCTGTACGAGCACCAGAAGTACATCGTCATATCCATGTCCACGCGGCGGTCCGACCCGCCCGGCGCCCGCCGATACGCCGATGAGTCTCTTACCGCCATGGACAACTTCCGCCGTACAGGCCGCCCGGAGTTCTAACCACACCGGATAAGTTGACGCCGCAGGCGGCGCGCCGGTTAAGGTCCAGGATTTGCTGCGCGGGCCAGCACGAGAAGCTGCGAATCATCCCGCACCTAGCCGGAGGTGCGGTCACGGCCTTGCAGATCTATTACGGCGATGAGCTTTCGATCGATAAGTTCGTGGTCCTCCGTCAATACACTCGATCGGTGCCTGACTTCCCAGGCAAATCCATAGGCCTGGAGGTCTGGACCGATTATCTCAGTGGCGATGTGAGCCCATCCGACAACCTCCCGAACCCACCGGAAACCTATCTGCGTTTCCTGAAGGCCGCCAGGAAGCTGCTGGCGAACACCGGGCCCTGAATGTTGGCGTTTGGGGGACAGTCAATCATGCCGCTTTCAGCAGCACCCGAAGATGGTGAAAATCAGGCTAGAGGAAATAGAGGGACGCAACCATTCGCCAATTAAAAAATAGGTGACTGTGGGGTTGTTGAAAAAGCCGGGTTGTCCTGATGGTTAGTATGCACCTCGTCGGGTAGAATTCCCATCGTGAAGTTTGCCGTTGGCATGGAGGCTGACGAGATGATAGGCAAGCAGGACCGGTGGCAGGAAGACCTCTTCGTGGCATGCTCACTTGGCGATCTGATCCCCGACGATCACGTTCTGAAGCGTGTCAACAAGGTTCTCGATCTGTCGCGGCTGCGTGAGGAAGTTGGCGACTGTTACTGCATGGACAACGGCCGCCCCGGGATCGACCCTGAAGCGGCGGTTCGTCTAACGCTGGCTGGGCTTTTCGAGGGGATCATTCACGACCGCAGGTTGATGCGGCAAGCGCAGGTGAGAGGACAGCAATGGAGCCAAAAAGATACGTACTAGTCGGGACGGGTTCGCGCGGGTTGGGGATGTTCGCAAGGCCGTTGATTAATGATTTTGCGGACACGGCCGAGCTGGCGGGGCTGTTCGACATCAACGCGGGGCGAATGAAGGCGGTCAATAAGATACTTGGGACGGACTTACCGTGCTTCAGCGATTTCGACGCGATGATGGGCCAGCTCGACCCCGACGGGTTGTGCGTCGCGACCGTCGATAGCACCCACGCCCAGTACGTCATCGC
>DAOVQV010000056.1 GCA_030628445.1 Phycisphaerae bacterium
AAAAGGCACTTTCTGCTCGTCCTGACTGTCCTTCGGTCGCACCGGCGCCCGGTTCGCCGCTGCGGCGCAACTACACGCCGAACATCAGCTCCCGGGCGCGTATCATTCGATCATGGGCAGGACCAGATGACGCTGGACCCTACCAGGAGCCCATGGATCCGCTTTTGACGCTTCTTGACATTACCCGCACACCTTAACCCGACCCGAAAGCCCACAAGCTCCCGCAGCAACTCGCCCGGCCCGCTTTCGGCGGGCTGCCAGCCGCAAAAAACGCCAATCACGGCAGGGAGGACTTGAACCCCCAACCTGCGGTTTTGGAGACCGCTGCTCTGCCAATTGAGCTACTGCCGTATCGGAGCATGTTCGCCACCTAGCGCCCGGGTACTCGCGCCTCGGCCCCCGGTCGGAAAGCGTCTCGGCGAGGGCAAAGACCGGCCCGGGTCCTATTTGCGCTTAATCTTGTGCTTCGTGTGCTTTCGCGATTTCGGACAGTACTTCGACAGCGTCAGCTTAGGCGCACCGCCCACGACACGGACCTGGGTACGATAATTCAGCGATCCACAGTCCTCGCACTGCAACCACACGTATTCCCTGGCCTTGGACTTCGCCATTGACCGCTACTCCAGAATCTTGGTCACCACTCCGGCGCCGATGGTCCTGCCACCTTCACGGATGGCGAAACGCAAGCCCTCTTCCATCGCAATCTTCGTATTCAGCAGCTCCACTTCCATGGTGACGTTGTCGCCGGGCAAGCACATTTCGGCGTTAAGCAGCTTGATCGTGCCGGTGACGTCGGTTGTACGGAAGTAGAACTGCGGGCGATAACCGGTGAAGAACGGATTGTGCCTGCCCCCCTCTTCCTTCGTCAGCACGTACACCTCGCCCTCAAACTTCGCGTGCGGCGTGATGCTTCCCGGCGCCGCCAGCACCATCCCACGCTCCAGCTCGTCCTTTTCGATACCGCGGAGCAGGCAGCCGACGTTATCTCCGGCCTGGCCGTCCTCAAGGGTCTTGTTGAACATCTCCACGCCGGTGACGGTTGTCTGGCGTGTCTCGGACAGACCGACTATCTCGACCTTATCGCCGACCTTGATCTGCCCCCGTTCAACTCGCCCGGTCCCGACCGTACCGCGTCCCTTAATGGAGAAGACATCCTCGACGGGCATGAGGAAGGGCTTGTCAACCTCGCGAACCGGTTCGGGAATCGACTGATCCAGGGCTTCCAGCAGGTCCATAATCGGCTTTATCACCTCTTCGTCATCCGGTGACTCCAGCGCCTTGGTCGCCGAGCCCTTAATAACCGGGACATCGTCACCCGGATATTCGTACTTGCTCAGCAGCTCACGGACCTCAAGCTCGACCAGTTCAAGCAGCTCCGGATCATCGACCAAGTCCGTCTTGTTGAGGAACACGACCAGCGCCGGGACGTTCACCTGCCTTGCCAGCAGCACGTGCTCGCGCGTTTGCGGCATGGGCCCGTCGGCGGCTGAGACCACCAGAATCGCCCCGTCCATCTGGGCGGCGCCCGTGATCATGTTCTTGACGTAGTCGGCGTGACCGGGGCAGTCCACGTGGGCGTAGTGGCGTTTGGCGGATTCATACTCCACGTGTGCCGTAGCAATGGTCAGAATCTTGGTCGCGTCGCGTCGGCCTTGCGACTCGGATGCCTTGGCGATCTCGTCGTAGCTCTTGTACTTGGAGAGCCCCTGCTTCTCCAGGACCATCGTCATCGCCGCTGTCAAGGTCGTCTTACCGTGGTCGACGTGTCCGATAGTCCCGACGTTGATGTGCGGCTTCGTCCTTTGAAACACTTCCTTGGCCATTGGTCACGCTCCTCTTATCTTCCGTATCATCCTCTTGTTCTCGGATGTATCACCCGGATCTTTGAGCAACCAGAACTGCTACCCAAACCCAATTATCTCCAGATCGCCCGCCGCTGCGCTGAATGCAGGAAGCTGCTGATGGGGGTCGAACCCATGACCTCGTCCTTACCAAGGACGCGCTCTACCACTGAGCTACAGCAGCGCAAACACCGACAGCGCAAGAAGCGATTCCTGTTACCCGCACCACCTTGCAATAGATACAGTTACACTGCGACCGCAAAGGTACAATCCATCTACTATACATTGCGGCAAAGTCGTGTCAAAGAATTTTTCCGACCCTAACTTTTTTTCTCGTGCGAAGCTTACGGTATTTTGGCCCCCCGGCCCCGCTCATCTGAGGCCCCTTTTCCACCGTTTTTTTAGTCCGTTTTCCGGTCCGGGCGCTCCTTATCGCTCCTTGCTACGCAGATCGCCTACCCCGGCCAAACAGATTCCGCCTACTGAAGCGGCTTTAGGACCATCCCGGTGGCCAGCTTCGGGTAGAAGAAGGTGGTCTTGGCGGGCATCACCGCCCCGGCGCGGGCGACCGCCTCGATGGCTGCTGCGTCGATACCTTGTAAGATCGCGCCAAGTTGGGCCTCCCCGGAACCCAGCGCCTCGATCAGTTCGCTGACGTGCGGTGTGTATTTGACGGTAAACTCCCCCGTCCGCCACCGGCTCACAGCCCCCTCCACGATCAGCGTATGCAGCACGGCCACGTCGAGCCCGCGCCACGCGTCGATTTGCTCGGGGGCCGCCTGCCTCATTGCATCTTGGTCTGTCAGCCGGGCTGTCCACATGTCATCCGAGCCGGCCTCGACAAAACCAATCGCGCCGGACCCGAACCGGCCCAACCACGCGTCGGAATCGTGCAGGTCGCCGGGAATCTCATGGCGGGCGTGCGTTGACCAGGCAAACTGGGGCGCGACCTCGGCGAGTTTGGCAATGGAAAAATCGCCCGCCAGCCCCCCTATCATCCGGTGCGTCGGGATGATCAACAGGCCGGGATCGTCGCGGGCGACCAGGGCGAACATCACGAAGTTGGCCTCGTGGTCCTCGTCGATCACCCCGGCGGCGAGCAGCTCGTCGCGGTAATTGAGGGCCGTCATGTAGCGATGGTGCCCGTCGGCGAGGAAGACCGGCACATCGCCAAGCACTTCGGCGATTCGCTCGATTACCTCGGCGTCGGTTACGGCCCAGAGCTTCTCTTCAATTCCGCCCAGCTCCCCCTGGACTGCGGGCGGACCGGTCGCACCCGAGAAAAGAAGCTCGGTCGCGCTGTCGAAAGGATCGTTGTAGAACCCGAAGATCGGCGAAAGCTGCATCCGCGTCTGCTGCGTGAGCTTGAGGCGGTCGGCCTTAGGGCCGGGACGGGTCTGCTCGTGCGGGAGGACGTCCTGACCCAAGTGCGTAGCCCGGACCCCGCAGATCATCGCCCGCCGAACGTACCGACGCCCGGACCAACTGTAGCTTTGCTGGTAAGCATACAACGCCGGGGCCGCCTCCTGGATCAGTACGCCTTGAGCGGTCCATCGTCGCAACTGCTGGTCAGCAGCAGCGTAGAGGTGGTCCGGCCCGGCGTCCCAAGGAGGACAATGCGGTAAGTCCACCGCGACAATATTCTCGCGCTTGCGGGTCAGAAGCCGTCGTTTGTCCTCGCTCGACAGCACGTCGTACGGTGGAGCGATGTAATCACTCACGTCCGACGCCCCCGCCTTGTAACGCCATCCTCGAAACGCGCGAATCTCCATTGCGATATACTCCGGTCCTTGGCCCGATACGTTACTACACGCACCGGGTGATGGCCACGGGACACATGCGGGAATTTTCGCCGAGTCACACCTTGCAAACCGTCCCGGCCGCGCATAGACTTCGCAGCGATGCCAAGGTTAGGGCCTTGGGGCAATTCACATCTTCAAACGAAGAGAAAAAGGGAAAGGGCCGACACATGACCAACGTACCGGAAGCTCCGCCCGCCGCACCCGTACCTACCCCGCCTCCCCCCAAGCGCGACACCACGTTCGGATGGGTGGCCCATCTGCTCATGCTGTTTACATGGTTCATCGGGCCGCTGGTGATCTGGCTGGTCAAGAAGGATGAGGATAAATACGCCGCCTTCCATGCCAAGCAATCGCTGTGCTGGGTGGTGGCGGTGTCCATCGTGATGCTCGGTATCTATAGCATTGCCGGGCTGCTGTTCCTGATTGCTCCCCCGTTGATCGTTCTTGGTTCGTGCCTCGTCCCGCTGATCGGCCTGGCGAATTTGGCGTACGTCATTGTGGCCATCATCTACACGTCCCAGGGCAAGGTCTTTAAGTACTTCCTGGTGGCTGATATGTTCTGCAAGAAGGAATTCGCCGAGGCGTATCCGGAATCGGCCGCTGAGGCGACATCGGCCCCGCCGCAATAATGCAATAATAATTCCCCGCAGAGGCGCCGAGGTCCCCGGCGGGCTCATCGCCGTTGATGCATCACAAAGAGCGTCAAGGCCATCACCTGCAAGGCGACGGTGATGGTAGCCCAAAACATGGCGTGCTCGATGGGCGCTTCGCTAAGCAGCCGCCAGAAGGTGAGCAGCATCGTCAGCAGGGCCAGCACCTGGACTACGGCCCCCATCAGTTTGGTCAGGCTGAACTCCTCAATCTGCCGCATCTTGACCATTTGCCTCAGAAGCCTCAGGATTTCCTGCTGCACCCGCGAGTCATCCATCGTCTCAGATGGCGGGATCGCCTGGACTTCGCCCTCATCGGGTTCAGCGCGCTTCTGGGGCGCGGCCGGCTCAGTAGCACCCTGCGGCGTCTCGTGCTGCTCAGCTCGCTTGGCAGCCAAAGCGGCACGGAGGATTTCCCTGGCGGCCTCTACGAGGTTCCTGACGGTGTGATCGGCCTGGGGCTGTTGGTCTGCTTGTTCGTCGCCGAGGTCCTCGCCGGGTGGGCGAATCAATACGGTCCGACACCCAGCCCGCTTACCCGCCTCCATATCGCGCGCATCATTTCCGACCATCCAACTGGCGGCCAGATCGAGTTGCATCTGTTCCGCTGCTTCCAGCAGCATCCCCGGGGAGGGCTTGCGGAGTTCGGAGTCCTTTGCGTAGCTCTCGACCGTCCCGTCCGGGTGATAAGGGCAGTAGTACAGCCCATCCAACTCGGTACCCTTGGCGGCGAGCTGGCGGTAGAGCTCGTCGTGGATCGCCTCAAGTTCCTCCTCGGTAAACATACCGCGGGCCACGCCGGACTGATTCGTCACGCAGACGATTTTGTACCCTGCCTGACGCAGCGACTTGATCGCCAGCTCCACACCGGGCAACAGCTTGACCTGGGCCGGATTAGAAATGTATCCGAAATCCTCGATCAACGTATCGTCACGGTCTACAAACACCGCCTTGTGCGCCATTATCCTTAACCTCCCCATCTGCAAATGTTAAATGCAGCATTCATCATTGAGAACTCTGCTGCTCTTGGTTCGCCTCCAGGATGCGGTTGATAATCGCCGTCGTCGAGGGGCCCTCGATCTTTTCCAGCGTCACGACCTTCCCACCGTAGGCCTCTACTATCTCGCGTTCGACAACAACCGGCGTGGTACCGCCCTTAACCTGGAGGTCAGGTTTAAGCAGCTCGATCAGCTCACCAGCCGTGTCTTCTTCAAATATGGTCACATAGTCCACACACTCCAGTGCCGCCAGCATCGCCGCCCGCTCATCCTGGCCGATAACGGGACGGTCCGGACCCTTCAGGCGGCGGGCGCTGTGGTCGGAGTTGATCGCCACGACAAGAGCGCCGCCAAACTCGCGGGCCTGCTGCAAGTAGCGGATATGGCCCATGTGCAGCAAGTCGAAACAGCCGTTTGTAAATACGATCGTCTCGCCGCACTGACGGCGGCGCTTCAGTTCTTCAGCCAGTCGGGCCCGGTCCATCACCTTCCAACCACGCAGCCCGATCATGCGCCGGATCTCGTCGGCGATCTCGTCGCGGCGAATCGGTATGAACCCGAACCGCTCGACCTCCAGGCCGCCGGCTACGTTGGCAAGCTGGACCGCCTGGGTATAGTCGCAACCCTCCGCCAGGGCCACCGACAGCAGACCCAGCGTCTCATCGCCCGCCCCGCTGACCTCGTAGACCGAAAGCGGCCGGTGATGCGGTATTCTCTTACCGCCTTCGCCGCGGACATACAGGTAGGCTCCCTCGCGGTCCAGCGTAATTACGGCGACCTGGGCTTCGGTAATCTCGACAAGCCCCCGCGCCGCCTGGTCCAGTGTCGCATCGTCGATAATTTCCACCCCGGTTACCAGCGAGGCCTCGTAGCGGTTGGGCTTGATGACGGTCGCCCCGCGGTATCGGCGATAGTCGGAGATAACGGCTGGATCTACTATCACCAACTTACCCGCTTCGGTCGCCTCGGCGATGATCTGCGGGGTAAGCTCGTCGGTGAACGTGCCCTTGTTGTAATCTTCGAGCGTGACGATCCGGGCGGCGGCCAATTGCTTCCGCAATGCCCCCCGCAGTAATTCCTGCGCCTCACCACCCAGCGGGTCGACGGACTCTTCGTCCACGCGGAGCATCTGCTGAGCGCTGCGGTGTTGGGCCAGGCCCACGTAGCGCGTCTTGACGGGTGTGGGCCTGTCGGGAATGCGAATCAGCCCTGAAGTATCCGCCCCGGCGTCGCCCAGCAAGCTGAGAAGTTCGTCGCCTTCGGCGTCCTTACCGATGACACCGATGCAGCAGGGCTGTCCGCCAAGGGCGGCGGCAGCGGCCGCTACATTCCCCGTCCCGCCTGCTGTCGTCTCGCAACGGACCGTCCGTAACACCGGGACGGGCGCTTCGGGGTTGATCCGCTCCACATCGCCGTAGACGTACCGGTCCAGAATGAAATCCCCGAGCAGCGCAATGCGCGGCGACCCGAAGCCCTCAATAGTCTTAAGCAGATCGTGCATCGTGCGGGAGATTCTACACGCCCCGCGGCGGCGAAGCAATCCGCCGCGCGACGGCAGATAGTTTCTGCGACAGCTCCTGTTGACCTTCGACAAGCTCGATCTGGACGGCGAGCTGCCAGACGGGCCTACCCATACCTATTCCGCGTAGCTTCACCCCGTCCTTCTGCGTGGTTATCAGCAGTTCCGCCTCGTCGCAGCCGTCGCTGCGGGCGAGCTGCTCGATCCGGTCCATCGTATAGGTAACGTGATCGTCAAACGCGCAGGTGCAGACGAGATGTGCGCCCAGGTCCGCGACGCTTCGGAAAAACGCCTCGGGGTTGGCGATCCCGCAGAACGCACAGACCTTTTTCCCGCCCAGCGTCTCGGGGGCGGCCCGTCGGCCGTGCTCGTCGATAACGGCGACGGGTTTGTGCATCGCCAAGTGCAGTGTGGCGCTAGGCGCCAACTCGCCTAACCTGGCGCGAAGCTCGCCCAGCGCTTGCAATTGAACCGCGTCTCTGCGTGTGATGACGACCGCGTCGGCGTCGCGCAGGGCCCCAGCGGGCTCTCGCAGCAGCCCGCGCGGTAAGACGTGACCGTAACCAAACGGATTCGTCGCGTCGATCAGCACGATGTCCAGATCGCGACTTATCCTCAGATGCTGAAACCCATCGTCCATCACGAGTACGTCCGCCCCGGCGTCAATGGCGGCCACGGCGGATTTACACCTATCGGGGTTCACGAACACCTTCGCGTCCGTCAGCTGCTCAAGCAGCTGGGCCTCATCGCTCCCGGAGGCCCCCCCTTTGTAACCGCGCGTGAGAATGGCGGGGTTAGCTGCGGCGGAGCTGAGCTGGGCGACCACCCACGCGACCATCGGTGTCTTACCCGTCCCGCCGGCGGTGATGTTACCCACCGATATGACGGGCACGCCAACAGTCTTGCTCGGAAAGAGGCGGCGCCTGTAACCCCACCGGCGGATTCGCATGGCAACTGCGTATGGGCCGGACGCCGCCCAAAGCCCCGCCCGCAGCAGCAACGCAAACGCCCCGCGGCGCCGCCCGCTCATGATCTGTCGGATTTGCCCTTGGTCCATGTCTCCGCCGGTCCACTCGGCCCCGCGCCGCCATCCGCTCGCTTAGCGCTCGCGGCCTGCGTGCCATCCGCTCGCTTAGCGCTCGCGGCTAGTAACCCTCGGGGCGTGA
>DAOVQV010000054.1 GCA_030628445.1 Phycisphaerae bacterium
ATCCTGCTGTCGGCGGCGATTTCCATGGGCTCCGTGTGGTCGTTCCTCACCACGTAGCTCATGTTCAACAGATCGGCGGGGTGCTTGAAATAATTTCCCTCCGCGCGATACAACTGGATGAAATGGATGGTCTGTTCGTCCAGTTCGCTACGCTGGAGGTCGCCCAGCTGCTCGTCGCTGGCGTTGATGTCGATCCGAGGATCGTCCGGGCGCAGCTTATGTCCGTAGACGGTCGCCAGGTTCCGCAGCCCGACGTCCAGTGCGCCGTCGGCGTTGTCCGGCGGGAAGGATTCCTCCGCGTCGTCTTCGTTGGGCTCCAGCATCCCGGAGAGGTTCGCGTCCTCCCCGTAAAGGACCGTACCGTCGAAGCCCTTGATCAGCAGCAGCTCCTCAAGCGTCTCCAGCGGGCCGTTCTTTATCAGATACGCGCTGGGAAGGTTGTCGTAGTAGTCTTGTTCCGCTCCGTAGGCGCGTGTTTCGCCGTCGGCGTCGCGGTAGTCCAGGAGACAATCGACTCGCTCGGTGCTCATGTTCGCAAGTGAAAGCAACGTCTCAAAGTCCGCTGTGTTGATGTTGATCTTACCGGCCTCGTCGGTCAGCCCGTAGCGAACCGGACCTGCCCCCTCCGGATCGTAAGCGTAGATGGTGAAGTACCAGCGATTCGCCCCGTCGTCACAGACGAACCGGTCCCGCAGCGCCTCGGGGTTGTCGTACCATCTGGGGATCTCGGTTGGTTCTTCCTCCAACAGCGCCGCTGCGAAGCTCATGCCGCTGATGGCGGCGGCGTATCCCTGCTCTCCGGTAAGCTGCGCCCGCGAAGCCAGCACCTCCGCGCGCATCCGGAACATCAGCCCCGCCGCGATCATCCCAGCAAGGGCGGTCAGCACGAGGACCGCAACCAGTACCACCCCGCGCCTCATGGTCCCCTCCTTCCGTCCAAACCGCGGATTATCGTCTCGCCGCGCGGTGTGGCCGCCCGGGGTATGTGGACGATTCGCTGATATGTCTCATGCGGATAGTCCGCCGGGTCGGTTTCCGCGGGGAGGGGCTCGGCGCCCAGCGTGATTTCCACCGCCAGGGGCAAGTTACCGCCCGACCATTGGTCCACCCAGCGCCCGCGTGCGAAATAACGCAAGTTCAAGAACCGGATATGCGGTGTTATCAGTTCGGTTGAGATCTGACGGCCCTTGGTGGGCTCGATCGCCGTCAGCAGGGTCTGCGAGGTCTGTTCGAGCCCTTCGACGGCGGTGGGGCCGGTGTCCAGCTCGGTCTGGCGGATCGAGTAGCCAACTCGCCTCAGGTCCTGCTGCGGTGTTACGCTCTGGGCGGTGATGTCTTGGACCGCCCAGGCGGACGGGCCGGGCAGCTGTGTGGTGATGAATTGTATCGACTCGCTGTCGCCTTCCATCCCCTCATCGAGGTAGGAAAAGACGCTCGAGTTGCGCAGCTCGTCGGTGATCCTACCCATGACCGTCCGTATCGCGCAGAGCGTTTCCGTCTGCTGACAGACCGCCCGGCGGATGGAGACGGCCCTTTCGTAAAACACCAGCGCGGAGCCCATCACGCCCACCGCCAGCGTCACGGCCAGGACGATCTCCAATAGCGTAAAACCGCGATGTGCGGCGTTCGGTCTCACCGGGTCCCTCCCGTCCCCGTGCCACCGGCGCCGAAGGCGAGCAACTCATCGCCACTGGCGCCGCCCAGAAGTTGCACGAGCCTGTATGTGTAGGCCCGACCGGGCGCCTCGGGTGTGTATCTGACGATCACCTCCACCTGTTTCAGCGGCGGCTCGTCGGTGCTGGGCTGAAGGGATTCAGTGACGACCTGCCATGACCATTGCTCCAGGGGCGACTCGTATGAGATCGGTCCTTCGTCGGCCGGGTCCAAAAGGCCCATCTGGATTTGCGACATGAGCGAGATCGCCAGGTCGGCGCCCATCCCCTCCAGGCGGACGTCCTCGAGCTGGCGGGCGCAGTTGTTCAACCCGCCCAGGATCACGCTCGAAGCCGCCACCAAAAGCGAAAGCGACAGGATCACCTCCAGCAGCACCGCTCCGCGCGGCCGGGCCGGTCGCCTCGACCGGGTTGTCCGTTTGCGATTACCCATCTGCCGTCACGTCCGCCTCAATGGCCTCCATTCGTTCGTAAAACTCTTGCAGCTCGTCTGCGGTCAGGATCTGCGTCCTGATCCTCCCGCTGATACCGGTAAGCTCTATCACGGCGCGGCGGGTCTCCTCGCCGTCGGCGTCGGAAAGTTCGATAACGGCTGAGTCGCTCGAACCGTCCGGGTAAAATGTCACCGCCTCCAGATCGTCGCCCTCTGAACCGCCTCGCCGCGGCCCCAGTGTCAGTGTCCGATACGCGCTGGGCCCGGTCAGGCGCGACCGCGTGGCCCGGACCATGCTGTTGGGCACCTGGTGGGACCAGGCGGTCCGGGCAGGGACGAACCGGTTCGGGGCGCTAAGAGGCTCGGGTTCCCACATCACCTCCAGCAGCGCCGTTTCCGGGTCGAAGACGAACCGCACCCGGCGTCCGCAATTGGCGGCCGTCGCCCGCGCCATCCGCAGCGCCGTCTCGAACCGCAGCGCGCCGTCCTCAAGCTGCCTTCCGCGCCCCAGCGACGTAAAGTTGACCACCACAAGACCGCACAGCAGCGTCAGGATCACCAGCGACGCCAACAGCTCCACCAGCGTAAGGGCGGCCCGTATGCCTCGGACGCGCCGTCGTTTCCTACAGCGCCGATTCCTCGGACCAGTTCTTGATGTCATCTTCCGTGCCGCTTTGTCCGTCCGGGCCGTTCGACCAGAGCTTGTACGGGACTGTTAGGGCCTCCGTATCGCCGGGATCGACGGGTTCGTAGTTCAGGGGATTACCCCACTGATCTTCGGGTGCCTTTTTCAGATACGGGCCGCGCCATTTTTCGGCGAGCTTTTCGTTCTCGAACGCCGGTGTCTTCAGAAGCGCCTCCAGCCCGCCCTCGGATTCGGTCGGGTAGTGTCCGATCTCAATAGCGTATCGCTCCATCGCCGACCCGACCTGATCGATAAGGAGCTTGGTCGTTTGGATCCTTGCACTTTCCCTGGTGGGCAGGAGGTTAACGATCGCAAGCGTCGCCAGCATCCCCAGGATCACGATCACCAGCAGGACCTCGACCAGCGTAAAACCGCCTCCGCGGTAAGTTCGATTACCCATTCTCATTGCTCCTTTCTGCGGCCCAGATTCCTCTGTCGCCTTGCAGAATCAACCGTAGTCGATTTGACTTTTGTCGTTTTCATCAACGGATTACCCCAGTGTCTGCGCCATCTTGAAGATCGGGAACATCAACCCGGTCGCGACGAACCCTATCACCGCGGCGATCAGCACCAGGATCAGCGGCTCGATCAATCGCACCGCCTGGTCCACCTGGCGGTTCGTCCGCCGCTCGAAGGTGTCTGCGATCTGGATCAGGACCTTCTCCATCTGGTTGGATTCTTCGGCGACGCCGATCATCTCCAGAATCTGCGGCGGGAAGATTCCGCTCTGTGCGAGCGGCGCGGCGAGCGTCTCGCCGGCGCGGACGTTTTCGATGGCCTGTTCGATGCTTTCGGACAGCACCGCCGAGCCCGTGGCGTCCTTGCTTATCGCCAGGGCTTGGAGGATCGGGACGCCGTTGGCGAGCATCGTGCCCAGGATGCGGCAGAAGCGGGTCACGGCGACCATCCGAACCGCCAGACCGAAGACGGGAATCCGCACCCGCCAGCGGTCCCAGCTCAACCTTCCGGCGCCGCTGCGGGCCCAGCCGAGGGCGCCCAATACGATCAGCGCCGCGCCCGCCAGCACGATCGGCCAGTGCAGGATAAGAAGATCGCTCAGTCCGAACAGGAACACCGTAGGCGCGGGAAGCGAGATGCCCTCAAAGACCGGCTTGAACTGCGGGACGAGCAGGATGAGTATCCCGAGCACCGCCCCCGACCCGAGGACCGTCAGGATCAGCGGATAGATCATGGCGCCGAGCACCTTGCCCCGCAGCTCATCCTGCCGTTCGATGAACTCGGCGAGATTGCTCAGCACGTCCTCCAGGAACCCGGCCCGTTCGCCCGCCCGGACCATCGCGGCGTGCAGCGGCGCAAAGACCCGCGGGTGGAACGAGATCGCATCAGCCAGCGGCGCGCCGGCAGCGACGTCTTGGCGCACGGCGAGCATCACATTGCCCAGGCGCCGGTTGGTGACCGCCCGCGACAGAATTTCCAGCCCGCGCAGCAGCGGTACGCCCGACCGCAGCAGGTCGCCAAGCTGCCCGTACATCACGCCGACGTCTCGCAGGCGAACACGCCCCGGCGCCAGTTGCGGCGATTTGGCCTGGTCGGGTGTCACTTCGACCGGGTAGAGCTTCTGCTCGTCCAGCATGGACAGCACGGCGGCTTCGCTGTCGGCCTGCACCTGACCGGTCACCTGCTGTCCCGCGGCGGTCTTGGCGATGTATTGATAAACCGACATATCCGGCACCTTCGGACCTTCGTGGGGCCTACAACTTCGTGCTTCGCAATACCTCTTCGGGCGTGGTGAGCCCCGCGCGGACTTTCATCCACCCGCCCTCGCGCAGCAGGCGCAGACCCGCTGCCTTGGCGGCCGTCAGCATCTCGCCCGTCGTCGCGCGCGACATGATCTTCTGGCGAATGGTCTCATCGAGCACCATCAGCTCGAACAGTCCCGTTCGCCCGCGATACCCCGTTTGGCGGCACTTGCGGCACCCTGCACCGCGATAAAGCACTTGCCCCTCTTCAAGCTCCAGGTCCGCCGGGAGGGCCCGATGGTCGGGCTCGTAGGGCTCCTTGCAGTTGATGCAGATCGTCCGCACCAGTCTCTGCGCCATGGCCGCCTCCAGCGTGCTGGCTATCAGATATGGCTCCATGCCCATGTCCAGCAGGCGCGTGGCGGCGGAGCAGGCGTCGTTCGTGTGCAGTGTCGACAGCACCAGGTGCCCGGTGAGGGCGGACTGGACGGCGGCTTCGGCCGTCTCCAGGTCGCGTATCTCGCCGATCATCACCACGTCCGGGTCGTGTCGCAGTATGTGCCGCAAACCCCGCCCGAACGTCAATCCGATCTTCGGGGCGACCTGGATCTGGTTTACCCCGGTGAGGTTGTACTCGACGGGGTCCTCGACGGTCAGGACCTTGATCTGCGGTGAGACTATATCCTGCAGCGCCGCGTACAGCGTCGTTGTCTTTCCGCTTCCGGTCGGCCCGGTGACCAGCAGGATCCCGTGCGGGCGGGATATCAGTTGGCGAAATGTTCCGAAGTTATCCTCAGCCATCCCGAGATCCGGCAGCGTGAACATCAGTTGCGACTTGTTCAATATCCGCAGCACCACGCCCTCGCCGTACAGCATGGGGATTATGCTGACGCGGACGTCGATCTGCTTTCCGCCGACGCGGATGGAAATCCGCCCATCCTGCGGTAGGCGCTTCTCCGCGATGTTGAGCTTGGACATGATCTTGATGCGGCTGATGATTGCCGACTGGAATCGCCGGATTTGTGCGGGCACGGCCATGGTGTGCAGCACCCCGTCGATGCGGTAGCGGACCGACAGGTCGTTCTCGAACGGCTCGATGTGGATGTCGCTGGCCCGCTCGTTGATCGCCTCCAGGAAGATCTCGTTGACCAGCTTGATGACGCTGGCCTCCTGGGCCATCTCGAGTAAGTCTTCGGTTTGCTCGGCGGGGCCGTTCACCACCTCCACGTCGTCGGTGCTCATCATGTCGTCGATGGTCTCGCCCCCGACGCCGTAGTGCGTCTTGATGATCCGGTCGATCTGCTCCGTGGGGGCCAGGACGGGCTTTACCTCAAGCCCCGTAAGCAGCCGCAGCTCGTCGAAGGCGTACAGGTCGAACGGGTCGGATGTCGCCACCGTCAACGTCCCGTCGCACTGGGCGACGGGCAGGAGGTGCTTGCGGTATACGAGCTTCGCCGGGAGCGACCGCAACATCTCCACGTCGATATCCACCTCCGAAAGGTCGACCATCTCCATGGAAAGCTGCTCGGCGGTGACGGCGAGCAATTGCTCCTCGTCGATGCATCCGAGTCTCACCAGCGCGCGGTCCAGCCGCACACCCTTGCTCTTGCGCAGCTCCATCGCCGCGGAAAGGTGCTCCGGTGTGATCAGACCCTTCTCCAAGAGTGCTTCTGCGATACTCATATTGCTTGCGCCTTGGTAGAGAATGTGCTTGTGAGGCATCGGCCGCCCGGCACGACCCCAAGACCGGCAGGGACGATTGCGCACTGCATTCCGTTTGCGTACTTCTTGCTTAACGTACCGCCTGGCAAAATATTGTGAGAATCTCCACCCCGCCAAACGGGTCTGCGGGGCCGCCTGTGCCTGTGCTTGGGGAGTTTGACGTAATGCGATCTATTTCGGGCGTGAGCTGCGCCGGCGATGAGTTCAACTGTCCCGTCGCTGGCGGCGACGTGGCCGTGTGGGACTGGCCCTTGGCGATAACCGTCGCCGTCTTGGCCCGCGCGGACGGCATCGAACCGGTCCTGCGAAGCGGTGCCGAGCCCGGCGATGCAATATGCCTCACCGGCGCGGTCGGCGGGGCGCAAAGAGCAGCGCCGCCCCGAAGGGCGGCGCTGGTTCTTACAGATTTGGTGCGACGCTAAGCCTTGACGACGTTCGTGGCCCGGGGGCCCTTGTCGCCCTGGACGATCTCAAACGAGACCGCCTCGCCTTCCGCGAGCGACTTGAAGCCCTCAGCCTGGATGTCGCTGTGGTGGACGAACACGTCGCCGCCATCATCGGTCTCGATAAAACCGAAACCCTTGGAATCGTTGAACCATTTCACCTTACCAGTTGCCATATGCATGGCTCCTTCAAACAGTGGGCACGTTGGATCCGCGAGCATTAGTCATCCAAGCTGATTCGAGCCCAAGGTGAAGATTGCTCATTCACGAAGGGGGCAGCCAGGAACAAGCTGCAAACGAAAGCGGACGCAAACCCGATTAGCCGACGGGGAAAGGAACCTTTCCTCTCGTGGCCGCCGGCCCGTAACCAACTCATGCTAGGCGGCGCGGTTGGAGGAGTCAAGAGGAATCTTTCGGTCAGGAATCCGGTTTCTCTGCCAGCGTTCAAGGCGAGTTCGTGCGGAACGGTCCGGCGGGCAGGCCCTCGGCGTTGGCGAGGTTCGGCTGGGCCTCTTCGTGCCAGGCGAACCGCACCGCAACCGGCTGGGGCACCTCGGGCGAGTGCACCAGGACAGTGGCGCCGTCGATCTTAGCCTTGGCGGGCGTGTATCTGCCGTCGGCCCCGGCGATCTCGAACCAGCTCAGCGGCTTGTGATCCGTCGAGATTAGCCCGCCGCCGACGTGCTCGAAACTGATGCGAATCTTGTCGCCCTCGACGGCCAGCGACTTGTACATCGGCCCGCAGTAGACGATGTCCGGCCGGCCGTACGTCTTGGCCAACGCCCAAAGGGCCAACCGCTCGCCGACGGCTGCCTTGTCGCGCGGGTGAATGTCCACAATATCGCCCACGTCGGTCGTGACGACCATGCCCGTGTTCGGCTCACTCAGAACGCTGGTCTGAATCTCGCGGAGTTTGGGGATCTCGTACGGGGTGGCGGCGGTCTTGAACCGGAAGGGCGCCAGTTGGACGTAGTAGAAGGGCATGTCCGGTTGATCCCACGCGCCCCGCCAGCCGCGAATCAGCGCCAGCATCTTCTGGCGGTACAGTTGCTGGTGGCGGACGTTGGCCTCGCCCTGATACCACAGTGCGCCGCGGACCGGCATGGCCGTGAACGGATGGACCATCGCGTTGTACAGCGAGCTCGGCGCGTAATGCCATCCCAGCGGGTTGCGAGGCCAACGTGACAGCGGGATCGGCTTGCTCTCGGCCAGGGCGGCGCGGGTCTTGTCGACCCAGGCGTCCATCGCGTCGATCTGCCTGGCGAGCTGTTTGCGATACTGTTGGCGTCGGGTGTGCATTTCGGTGACGATCTCGGCCAGCTCGTGGAGCTCGGCGATCCCTTGCGGGGCGACCCAGGGGATGATCCGCGTGGCGCCGAATGCGGCGTTGATCAGGCCGACCGGCACGTCGAG
>DAOVQV010000322.1 GCA_030628445.1 Phycisphaerae bacterium
GACCTCGGCGAAGTAATATCCCTGGGTCCGATACTTGGTGAGGATGGCTTGCTTGCCCGTTTGGATCTTGAACCTGTTCAGCGGCCCCATCTGTGCGAACCCAAGCTCACCGGCCAACTCGGAGTCCTTAATCGCCTTGTTACCCACGAAGACCAGGGCGGCCACGATGGATCTTTCCGTGACGTGGAATGTAACGATCACACCGCCGTCGGTGCGCGTAAACGATGCCTGCACGCCGGTGAACCGCCCGCTTTCAAGGAGGGCCTTGACGTCGTTCTCGACGATCTGCTTGCTGTAGGTCTGCCCGGCGCGGGTGTTGACGTACCCCAGTGCGACGCTGTCCGGGATCTGCGTGTTCCCGACGACACGGACCTCGATGACGATGTCGGCCGCCTGCGGTTCCTGGGCGGTTGTCTGGGAATACGGAAGCAGGATCAGGACAATTACCGCGATCATCGAGACATGAAATAGCCTGTTTCCGTGGCTCACAACTGCTCCCTATTACTCCGTTATAGGGCCCTATTGCTCTACCCGGTAGGGCACTGATAGGTCATCAAGCGGACCATAACTTACCGCTCGGGCGATTGTCAATCCCCTTTCCGGGTAAGATTCTTCAGTTCTGGAAAAAATTCCGCCCCGAACCGGCGGGCCGGTTGGGCTGTAAGATCGAGGCGAATTGGTTATAATCCCTATCATCCCATCCGCCCTTATTGAGGCGTGAAGGGCTTTTTTGTCTGCTTCTTTGGCGGTCCGGTCCGCGGGTCGTCGCAGCAGTTGAGGAGTCAGGAAAATGCCGCCTACTCGACCGAACATACTGCTTATTAGTTCCGATCAGCAGCACTACAGCACCATCGGCGCCGTCAACGACCGGATCAAGACGCCGGCGATTGATCGGCTTTGCAGCGAGGGGATGCGCTTCGATCGGGCGTATTGTCCCAATCCGACCTGCACCCCGTCTCGGGCGAGCATTATCACCGGGATGTATCCGTCCCAACACGGGGCCTGGTCGTTGGGGACTAAGCTGTATGAAGATGTTCCCGTCGTGGGCGATCGTTTCCGCGACAGGGGTTATTTCACCGCCCTGATAGGTAAGGCTCACTTCCAACCGCTCGCCAGCGCCGACGGGGCCGAGTCGCTGGAATCTCAACCCAAGCTGCGAGACCTGGACTTCTGGCGATCGTTCCACGGTCCTTGGTATGGCTTCGAGCACGTCGAGGTCGGCCGGATGCACGCCTGCGAGTCGCACGTCGGGCAGCACTACGCGATTTGGATGGAGCAGAACGGGCTGGAGAACTGGGCGGATTACTTCGACCCCTTCCCGCGCGACCCCGAGGTCGAGAAGCGCAACCGAAGCACTCGGCGCTGGGACTTACCCGAGAAGTTTCATTACACCCGCTGGACGGGTGAGCGGACCATAGCAGCTATTGAACGCGCCGCCGCCCAGTCCAGACCGTTCTTCCTGTGGTCCAGTTATCACGACCCCCACCCGCCGTACCTCGTCCCCGAGCCCTGGGCGAGCATGTACGACCCGGCGGATATGGTCCCCGGCGAACTGACGCCCGGGGAGCACGATAAGAACCCCATCCACTTCCACATGACGCAGCAGAAGAATCCTAAGTTCCGCGAGATGTTCTTCGAGGATCAGAACATTCACGGCGGAAAGAGCCATCTGCACGATCGGGCTGAGCTGAAGAAGGACATCGCCGTCTACTATGGAATGGTAAGCTTCATGGATCAGCAGATCGGACGGACGTTGGAGGCGCTGGACCGGCTGGGCCTCGCCGAGAACACCATCGTTGTGTTCACCACCGATCACGGGCATTTTCTCGGGCAGCACGGTCTGATCGCCAAGGCGATCCATCATTACGAGGACCTGCTTCGCCTCCCGTTCGTCGTCCGCTGGCCCGGTCAGGTTCCGGGCGGTGTGGTTAGCGAGGCGATACTGAACCTGGTGGATCTGTCGCCGAGCTTTCTGGCCGCAGCCGATATTGAGGTCCCCGGGATCATGACGGGCGTAAACCAGCTTGAAACCTGGCGGGGCGGGGCGGCGGTGCGGACTTGGAGCGTCACCGAAAACCGCCACACGTTGACGAACTTCCACATGCGAAGCTACGTCAACCAGCGCTACAAGATCACCGTATACCGCAATGGCGAAGACGGCGAGCTGTTCGACCTGGTCGAAGACCCCGGCGAGATCAACAACCTCTGGGACGACCCGTCGTCCGCCCAGTTGAAGTCCCGCCTGCTCCATGAATTCGTCCAGGCGACCTTGAAGTGCGAATCGACGCGGATGAGGCGGATTGCTACGGCTTGATTCGCCGGGCTGAAGCGATTACAAGGTGCGA
>DAOVQV010000218.1 GCA_030628445.1 Phycisphaerae bacterium
CGGCCCCAGCGAGCACGTCGGTCCGGTCGGTGCCGGCGGTCACCGTCCAGTCCGTGCGCATCAGTTCGACTATCTTGGCGGCGACCTGCTCGGCCAGTTCGAGCCGCTGCTCGTCGATGTCGACAACCGCCATCTCGCCGCGTCGGGCGCCGGGGATGTTCATCACGTCCACGAAGAGCTTCTCAAAGAAGAAGCTCCCGGCGCCGAGGAAAACGATCTTAAGCGGGCGCGACACTTCCGGGAGGATCCCCAGGTTCTCGGCCCGCTTCATGTGTGCTTCGTGTCCGAGTTTCTCATCAACTGTTTTCGCCATTGTAATATCCTCTCAATTATCCCGCCGAACCAGAACACCCCAGAACCCCTCGCCCGGCGCGGTCAAGCCCAGTGGTGCGGACACATCCACCGGCTGTGGATCTCGCCATTCGCTCGCCATGATGTCCAGCCAGCGCGCCGACCAGCCTTCTGCCGCGTCGGGGCCCGAGACGTCCAAACTCACGGCCCCGCCGTCGGTGAAGAACACAGCATACTCGATTCCAGGATTGGCGAAGCAGTATGCGGCGTTATCGGTCCGATCCGAAAGCAGATCGTTATGCGGGTCGCCGGCGAACCAGCTCATCGCGTCGGTCAACATCCGCAGGCTCTTGATGTGAGATTGTGCCCGTTCGTTTAGGCCCTGACCGGAAACCGGCCTATGGAACCTCGCCGACGCACAACCCCCCAATATGTTCCGCCAAAACCGCTCCTGCCCGTCGATGTCGGTCCCGAAACGCCACGCATCGGCGCCATAGATCTTGACATTATTCATCGGCCGCAGAAGCCCTGCGGCCCTGAGGTGCCGCCGCTGTGCTTGCATGTTGTCCCAATGCGCCTGGGCTTTCTGGTGGTTGTTTTGCGAAATGTCGATAAACGAGTAGGTTTCCGGCTGGTCCGTCGTATTGGCGTGCGCCGGGTCGGACAGGTCCCACGGGTCCCACATCTCCGTGGTCTCGACGCTCACGCCCGCCTCGGCAGCCTTGTGTTTGATGTACGCAGACCAGTACGCGCCCCACGGCGCGTTGACGGCAGTTTCGTTGTCCATGCAGTACAGCACGTGCCCATACCCCAGCGTGTGCGAAAGCAACGTATCGACGAACGCCTCCTGATACCTCAGGACGATCTGCTGGTTGTCCTCCTGGGGCGTCGTGCGGAAGAAGCTGCTCTGAACCTCGCACGGATGTGTATCCTGCTCTAATGGCAGTGCGGTTTCCTCGGCGGTATAGTTGACGTTGTTGGCGGGGTTGAATGGGTTGGCAGCCCAAAACCCCCGGTAGTAATCGAACGTCGCCCAGACCTCGACCTGCACGATGATGTCACGCTGGTGCGTCAACTCCAGGAAGCGGGTGAACCGGCGCCAGAATTCCCGCCCGGGCTTGTTCAAATCGTACAAGCCGGTCTCGGCGTCGGCCTCGAACGGCCAGACGTTACCCTCATCCCGTGAGGACATCGTGCCGCGGACATAGTTACCGCCCACGGACTTCAGCAAATCCAGGTGCTCTTGAAGGTCGGGAATCTGAAACAGATTATCCTCCACGCTTCCGCCCAGAAGCAGCACGCCCTCGCCCTTATACCGCCAGTAGGCCGGATGATCCTTGGCGGGCCGAATCCTATTGGCGTCATCGTTATTGTGGCTCATCTAACGCTCCTTTGACAGAGAGTATCCCGCCAGTATTGCCCGGCGCGTCACTCATTTCAAGCTCCGGTCAACTGGTCCTTGACGTTCGGTCCGCGGACAGGTAGAAACAGCGCTTCGCGAAAACCTCGAAACTGACAGGAGCAAGCCATGGATGATGTGAAGATTCTGTATGACAAGGACGGCTCGCTGGAGCCGTTGAAGGGAAAGACGGCGGCCGTGATCGGTTACGGCAGCCAGGGCCATGCCCACGCCCAAAACCTGCGCGACAGCGGGATCAACGTCGTGGCCGCCGAGCTTGAGGGGACGAACAACTACAAACTGGCCGTCGAGGCGGGCTTTGAACCCATCAGTGCCGCCGAGGCGACGAAACAAGGCGACCTGGTCATCATCACCTTACCGGATGAGATACAGGCGGCCGTCTACAAGAAGAACATCGAACCGAACCTGACGGAAGGGAAGGCGCTGGGGTTCTGCCACGGGTTCAACATCCACTTCAAGCAGATCGTCCCGCCCGCCGGGATTGACGTGATAATGATCGCCCCGAAAGGGCCCGGGCACACCGTCCGCAGTTGCTTTACCGAAGGCTCCGGCGTCCCGTGCCTGATCGCCATCGAGAAGGACGAGACGGGCAGCGCCAGGGACATCGCCTTGGCGTGGGGCATCGGTATCGGAGGCGGCCGGGCCGGTATCATCGAGACCACCTACAAAGAAGAGACCGAGACGGACCTGTTCGGCGAGCAGGTGGTGCTGTGCGGCGGGTTGACGTCGTTGGTAAAGGCGGCGTTTGAGACGCTCACCGAGGCCGGGTACCAACCGCACATCGCCTACTTCGAGGTACTCCACGAGCTGCTGCTGATCATCAAGCTGATGACCGAGGGCGGGATAAGCTACATGCGGTACAGCATCTCCAACACGGCCGAGTACGGAGACCTGACCCGCGGCCCGATGATCATCGACGAGCACGTCAAGGCGAAGATGAAGGAGATCTTAGCGGCGATCCAGGACGGCAGGTTCGCCAAAGAATGGATGGACGAGTGCAAGGCCGGGAAGCCGAACTTCAACAAGCTCTATGAGTCCGACAAGAACCACCCGATCGAAGTGGTCGGCCGCAAGCTTCGCAAGATGTTCTCCTGGATGGAGGCCAAGGAAGTCCCGGAAGAATAGCAGGCGTCCGCGCGGCGGGTTTCCTAACCCACCGCGCTTGACCTTGCTTGACCTGATGTTGTCGCCCAAAGCGCGGCGTCCCCGGGGACGCCGCGTTCAGTGCCGGTAAGACTCACTGCGGACTTAAATGAAAGACATCGATCAGCTAAAACGCGATATCGTCTTTGACGTGACGCTGCGCGGACACCCGTTTACCTTCCACAGCACGTGGGGCCTGTTCAGCCCCCGGCGCATCGACGACGGAACGTACAAGCTGATCGAGAAGGTCGAGGTCGCACCGGCGGATAAGACGCTGGACCTGGGCTGCGGGTACGGTGCAATCGGCCTGGCGATCGCCAAGGACTCACCCCAGGGCGCTGTCCACATGGTGGACAAGGACTTCGTCGCGCTGGATTACACCGCCAAGAACGCGGAGCTTAACGGCATCGACAACGTGCAGACCTATCAGTCCAACGCATTCAGCGCCGTCCCGGACGTCAAGTTCCACAATATCTGCTCGAACCTGCCCGCCCACGTCGGGGCCCAACTGCTGCGTATCATCCTGTGTGACGCCAAGGCGCACCTGAAGGGCGGCGGGAAGCTATACGTGGTGACAATCGCCGGGCTGCGGAAGTTCATCAAGCGCAACTTCCAGGAAGTCTTCGGGAACTACAGCAAGCTTAAGCAGGGCAAGACATACACCGTCGCACTGGCGGTCAAAGAATAGACCCCGATGCGATCCGGA
>DAOVQV010000105.1 GCA_030628445.1 Phycisphaerae bacterium
CTCGATCATTGTACCGATCTTGATCTCGGGCGGGCGGCGGCGCTTGTTCTTCTTTTTGATCTGCTCGAAGACCTCCAGGACGATCTGCTTCTGATGGATAAGTTCCTTTACGTTCCCGACCAGCGGGATCATGATCTCGGCCTTTGCACCGGGCACGGCGTAGGCGGCCTCGATTATCGCCCGGGCCTGGGTGGCTGTGATTTCCGGATATGCGATCCCGAGCCTGCACCCGCGGTGACCCAGCATCGGGTTGAACTCATGGAGGGAGTCGACCTTTTCCTTGATCTTCTTGAGAGGGACGCGCATCGCCCGGGCCGTTTTCCGCTGCCCGGCCTCGTCGTGCGGGACGAACTCGTGCAACGGCGGATCGAGGAAGCGGATGGTCGCCGGGCGGCCCTTCAGAGCCTTGAAGATCCCGATGAAATCCTTTCGCTGCAGCGGGAGCAGCTCTTTGAGGGCTTTGTCGCGCCCCTTCTTGTCCTCGGCGAGGATCATCTTCCGCATGGAAATGATCCGGTCGCCTTCGAAGAACATGTGCTCGGTGCGGCACAGCCCGATTCCTTCAGCCCCGAAGCGAATGGCCACTTTGGCATCGTGCGGCGTGTCGGCGTTGGCCCGCACCCCCAGCCGGCGGTGCTTGTCGGAAAGCTTCATGATCGTCCCAAACGCGCCGGTAAGCGCCGGATCGACCGTGCCGATCTTTCCGGCGTAGACAGTCCCCATCGAGCCGTTAAGGCTGATCCAATCGCCTTGTTTGAGCTTCCTCCCGCCGGCGGTGACGGTCTTGGCCTTGTAGTCGATAACGCAGTCGCCGGCCCCGGCGACGCAGCACTTGCCCATCCCGCGCGCGACCACTGCCGCGTGCGAGGTCATCCCGCCGCGGGATGTAAGAATTCCCTGGGCGGCGTGCATCCCGCCGATGTCCTCGGGGGATGTCTCGGTGCGGACCAGCACGACCGCCCTGCCCATCTCGGCCGATTCCTCGGCTTCATGGGCGCTAAAGACGATCTGTCCCGTCGCCGCCCCGGGACTTGCGGGTAACCCCCGTGCGAGCACCTTCGAAGCCCGCTCGGCCTTGGGGTCGAAGGTCGGGTGCAGCAGTTGGTCGAGCTGCTTGGGGTCGACTCGCAGAATCGCCTGTCGCTCGGATATCAGGCCCTCCTTCATCATGTCCACGGCGATCTTGATCGCGGCGGCGGCCGTGCGCTTCCCCGTGCGGGTCTGCAGCATGTAGAGCGTCCCCTTCTCGATGGTGAACTCCACATCCTGCACCTCGCGGTAGTGTTTCTCCAGCTTGTGGCGGATCGCGATAAGCTCCCTGTACGACTTCCTGTCATATCTTGCGAGCCGGTCGACCGGCTCGGGCGTGCGGATCCCGGCGACAACGTCCTCGCCCTGTGCGTTCATGAGGAACTCGCCGTAAAACTTGTTCGCCCCGGTCGCCGGGTCGCGCGTAAAGGCCACGCCCGTCCCGCTGTCGGAGCTCAAGTTCCCGAACACCATCGTCTGGACGTTGACGGCCGTGCCGATCAGCCCGCGAATGTCGTTCAGCTGGCGGTACTTGATCGCTCGCTCGTTGTTCCATGATCCGAACACCGCGTCGATGGAGCCCCGTAGCTGCTTGCGGGCGTCCTGCGGGAAAGTCTTGTGATTCTTCTTGTAGACCTTCATGTAGGTGCGGACGACTTCTTTCAGCCCTGCGGCGTCCAGGTCTGTGTCCAGCTTGGCGCGGCGGCGCGTCTTGACCGACTGCAAGGCGTGCTCGAAGTCGTGGTGCTCCATCCCCAGCACGACATCGCCGAACATCTGGATAAGGCGGCGATAGGCGTCCCAGGCGAACCGCTCATCTGCGGTAAGGGCGATCAGCGACTTGAGGGTCTTATCGTTCAGCCCCAGGTTCAGGACGGTATCCATCATCCCGGGCATGGACACGGCCGCTCCGGAGCGAACCGAGACGAGCAGCGGATCGGCCCCGGCCCCGAACGTCTTACCCAAGAGCTTCTGCAGCTTGTCTAAGTGCCGGTCCATCTCTCGGGCCAGTCCCGCCGGCCACTTTGCGCCCTGTTTGTAGAACTGGTTGCACGCCTCGGTGGTGATGGTGAAACCCGGTGGGACGGGCAAGCCCAGGTTAGACATCTCCGCCAGGTTAGCGCCCTTCCCGCCGAGCAGCTCCTTCATCTCGGTCTTTCCTTCAGCCCTTCCGCCGCCGAAGAAGTACACGTACTTTCTCTTTTTCTTGGCCATGCGAAATTCTCCGTTACCTACCGCCGTCTTGCCGTTACGACCCTGCGGCCGGGCGGGCAGGGCGAACATACCGCCGAGACCCCGGCCGATTCCTTGGCGGGCATCTTACCCATTTGCCTCGCCGACAGCAAACGGAGTACGAAATGCACCCACCCGATGTCGATGTCTTTTGGACATGCCGCCTCCCCCCAACGCAGTAGGGACCTGCGCCGTTGCCTTTACTTCGCCGATGGCGAAGGACGTGCGCCCGACAGGCGGGCCAGGCGGTTCTTTGCGTCCTTGTGGGCGGGGTTTACCCGTACCGCCTCGGCGTAATGTTGGATGGCCTGGTCGATATGTCCGGTCCGTTGCAGGGCGATTCCCAGGCCGTAATGGGCATGGGCGTAGCTTGGGCGAAGGCGAATCGCTTTTCGGTAGTTGGCGGCGGCTTGTTCATTTCGCCCCGCTCGCAGGTGGGAGTTGGCGAGGTTGTAGTACGGCTCGTCGTATTCGGGATTGAGGCGGATTGCCTCTTTGTAATGGGCGATCGCCTCTTGGGTTTTGCCCTTCTTGCTGAGCAGCGATCCCAGCCCGTTGTGGCCCTTGGCGTAGTTGGGCATCAACTCAATTGCGCGTCTGCAATGGAGGATCGCCTCGTCCAAGTCGCCCCGGCGCGACAATGTGATACCCAGGTTGTAGTGGAACTTGGGGTACCCCGGGCGAAGCTTGATGGCCCGGTGATAATGTGGTACCGCCTCGTCCAACTTACCCTTGCGCGTCAGTGCGTTGGCGAGGTCCATGTGGACCCAGGGCGAGTCGGGGGCGAGCGAGAGCATGTGGCGATAGAGGGTCTCGGTGTCGCGCCAGCGGCGCAGGTAGCTTCGCGTGCCCCCAGCCCCCAGGGCGGTAAGTAGCATAACGGTGGCGACGATTGCTCCCCTCCAGATGGACCGCGCCGCCGGGTTCCGGGCACGGTCCCAGGCCCACCCCAAAGCGGCCCCAAGCACGATCAGCAGCCCGAACGAAGGTAAGTAGGCGAACTTATCCGAGGCGACCACGTTGTTGAACCCGATTACGCCCATCGTCGGGAAGATCGCGATGAAAAAGATCGCCCACCCGGTGATCGGCGCGCGCGTCCATCGCCAGCACCCAAGCAGCACCGCCAGCAGCACGAGCGTCCCGATCACGCCGATCAGGACCATTTGGTTCGACAGATTCAACGGATCGGGGATAGGGTAGTGCGAGGACAGATTCGCCGGCCAGAGCATCTTGAACGGATAGAAGATGATGTTGTGGCACAGGATAAGCGGAATCCGAGCCGGGCTGGTTTCGCTTGGCATGCGGATGTGGGCGGTCAGCTTCTGGGAGTAAAAGGTGATAAAAGCGGCGACGCCCGCGATTGCGAACAAGGGAATCTTCTCCAGCAGGGCCTTTTTGCCCAGTCTTCGCAGGGGCCAGTAGTCCAGAAGCAACATGCACCCCGGCAGCGGGGTGCTTGTCGGTTTGGACATAAGCGCCAGGACGAACAAGCCCACGGACGCCCAATAGACCCGCCAGTTCGCCTTGCGCGCGTACCGCACGTAGAGCACCAGGGACCCCAGTGCGAAAAAGGCCGCCAGCAGCGTCTTCCGCTCGCCGATCCAGGGGATCGGCTCGACGGTTAGGGGGTGGACCCCGAAAAGCAGCCCAACAAGTGCGGCTACCCAGGGCTTACCAAACAGCAAGTAAAGCAGGACCATCAGCAAGGCCGTGTTCAGTACGTGCAGCGCCAGGCTCGTCCGATGGAACGCACGCGGGTCCTGCGCCCTGCCCCCGGCGGCGTAATCCAGCATCAGCGAGATCATCGAAAGCGGCTGGTAGTATCCGTGGACGGTGGAGGGGCGAAGGACCTCGCGGAGGAATCGCGAAGTTGAGTTCCAACCGGGATTCTTGACCAGAACGTTGTCCAGCAGATATTGATTGTCGTCGAAGGACAGCGCCTTGGCCGAAAGGCTCGACCAGTGGGCCGCCAAGACGCACACCGACACCAGCACAATCCCGACAAGCAGAACAAGCATGGGCCGGCGTCCTGTTTCTCGCTGCGGCGCCGCCGTGGGGACTTGCTGTTCGCGCGGACGATTATCTCGACGTTGGCGGCGCGGGTGTTTTTGCTTCTTCCTGCTCATGTGTGTATCTTCTACGAGAGGACCAGGGCCCAAAAATCCTCCGCCGCGACGACCCCGCAGACCCGTTTGGAAAGCAATCCTTTATACCGGCACCTTAGGCCCGCCGAAAGGCCCTTGGTGTTGCTGCGGGCGAATACGCGCCACGACGCGAAGCGCCCAGACGACCTTCTCGGCGGGGAACGACTGGGGGAAGTACTGCTCGTTGATCGGCACGAGGTGGACCGTCTTTCCCTGGCGGCGGTAGAGCTTGCATGTGACGCCTATCTGGTTGCTAAGCTGGACGACCGCCGGCTCGCCGTCAACGGCCCGGGCCGACGGGCTCAGTATCACCAGATCGCCGTGACAGATGTCCGGCGTCATCGCGTCCCCGTCGATACGCGTAGCGAAGGCGTCGGAGTGGCGGGCCTTTAGGTCACCGGCTGCGACGAACTCGGGCACGTCACCTTGGTCCCGGGCAGTGAGCGTGATGATCTGGACGTTTCGCTCGCCACCGATCTGCTCGCCCTGGATCCGAGCTGGTAGCACCTGTTGTGGGGGGGCTCCTGAGTGTCGCTCGATCAACTGATCCAGTCTCGTTACACCAGCAGTCTCCTCCCCGGTCTTCCAGAACTGCGGGACCCCTGCGGCGCTTCGCCCGAGGATGGGAATCCACGCCTTGCGGGCCGGATCGTCGGTCCTGCGTGCAAGCGGTGTCTCGGCGGGGTGTGACGGCGGCGCTGCGCCAGGTCCCTTCGGGGGGAACTTGAAGGACTCACTGAGTATGTCCAGAAACGCGGTAAGCGAGGCCACGGCGCCGGGTTTCTCTTCCAGCAAGGCGGCGATGCGCTGGACGGCTGGGTGCGTCGCGGGGACGGGCGGGCCCTTGGCGCCCTTGCCCGTCAGCAGCCAGACCAGGTCGACGCCCGCGATCTCGGCGATTTTCACCAAGATCCTGCACGGGGCCGGACGGGTGGATTCGTAGTAGTCGTACGTGCTGGGGGGAATGCCTAACTGTTTGGCGAAACCAGCCTTACCTCTGGGTCCGGCGAACTCGCCCCGCACTTGGGCCACCCGTTTGCATAGATCGGCGTCATAAGGGTCCATGATAAATACTTCGCAAATACGAAGATTCCTCTTGACGATATACGGTATTGCGAATAATAAGTAGGTGCAAACCAACTATAACAAACAAGCGGATCGGCCGGGCATTGTACCGCGATGCATGGATAAGGGAAGGAAAAATGCCGCGAACCAAGCCAGCAGGCAAGTCGGAGTTGGGCGAAATCCTTCGGGCGATACTGGAACTGTGGCACTGGCAGGGAGAACTGATTCAGGCGGCGCTGCGGGAGGTGCGGGCCAGTGGTCGGTCCAAACCGAAAACGTCTAAACGTACCTCGGCGAAGGGCAAGAAGGGGGCGGGCAGGTCTTCGTCCTGAGAAGCACTGGAGCGGTTAACGCTTCGCTGTAGCATCCCAGGAGCGGGTGCGGTCGACGGGCTCGGGACGGGGCGTGGGGGGTGAGGATTTAAGGGCCGGGGTTTTCGGGTCGGGGCTTTCAGGCCGGCGTGTCCGGGTCGGAGTTGTCGGGTCGGGGTGAGGGGCTGTGCGGGCGGCGCTGAGTAATTCGTCCCGCCCGCGCGGCCCTGTTTTTCACTTTAAAGCGCTTACGGATGTGGTGATTTTTCCGTTGGGCAGGACGAGCGTGGCAAGGAGGAGCGAAGCAGGTCCCGTCGGGATCGATGCAGGCTGACGTAAGTCAGGCGAACGCGCAGCTGGCCAGGACGGAAC
>DAOVQV010000374.1 GCA_030628445.1 Phycisphaerae bacterium
CTTGTCGATCGGCGTGAAGGCCTCGCCCTGAGTCGATATCCCAAGGCTCCGGATGGATTTGGCGGGGACCTGTTCGGCAGCCTGGGTGATGACGTCGAAGCACTTGGAGATGACCTCGTTTGGGTCCAGCTCAGCCCAGCCCGGGTGGGGAGTAATGATGTCGTACTCGCGATACGCAGCGGCGACCTGCTTACCGGTCCGATCGAACACGATGGCCTTGCAGCCGCTCGTCCCGACGTCGATGCCCATGTAGTTTTCCATCCGAGCCTGCTCTCAGACGTACAGTAGTTGAAGGTAATCCGCAACGATCTTCTTCATCCGCCCAAAGACAAGCTCCCGGCGATAGTGGGTGGTAAAGTGCGACACGGACGCCGGGCTCTTGGTATCCGCCGCTTCACCCAGAAGCCCATCGGCGGCGAGTTGGCGGGCTTGTTCGGGGCCGACGAGCTTTGCGGCGTTGGTGAGCATATCCCGAAGCAGCGCCAATGTAGCATCGCGCTCCAGCGCGGTCCAGATGTTGACCTTCCGCACCCCGTCCGCAAACAGATTCGAGATCTGCTCGGGCCTGATCGAGGAAGCCCCGTGCAGTACGAGCCGTGGGCCGATCCGCTCGGTGATCTGCCTGGGGACCTCCCCGTGGTATTCAAGCTCGGCCGCAGCGGCGCGGTGCTGGGTTCCCAGATCGGCCACGACCAGATCGACGCCGGTCTCGCGCCAGAACCGTTCGGCCGCGTCCGGTGTGGTCGGTTCAGGTTTGACCTGCCCGAGAGGGTCGGCGATTTCCCCGCAGGCTCCCTCGATGACAATCTCGTCGCGATGTTCTTGGACGAACGCGGCCGTTGCGGCGATGTTCTGATCGATCGGCCTCGAAGATGCGTCGTACATGATCGACGAGAACCGCCCCATGTCCCACCCAAGCAGGTCCCGGTCTATGTCCGGGCGGATATGGTCCAGGTGGATAAGCACCTTCAGGTCCGCAAACGCCGAGCCAGGGCCCAACAGGGCCTCGATATCCGCCAGGAACAGCTTGAGCCCCGTCTCCCAGCAGCGCGTGTGGGTGTAATTGACGGCCTGCGGCCGCTGGGGATACAGATTCGTCAGCCCAATGACGATGGGTAGATCCGCGCAGCCTATTCCTTGGGCAACCTCGACCGCACCGGAAAGTATCGCCTCCGTGGTGGTCAGGTTCTCGGTGTTGAACCCCGCCAGCACCCAGCCGCGCTGGGCGGCGTCGGCGTAAACGTCGAGCACCTGTTGGCGGTCGCGGATAATGCCCATTTCCTCACGCCTGTCGTGCGGTTGCGCCACTAAGCTGCCACAACACGTCCCAGCTTACTTTCCCCCCGGCCGGGGCGGTCTGATACACTCCGGCCGCGTATGAGGTTTCCAGCGAGCAGTCCGTCCCCGGGATCGGTTCGAAGGCGCACTCGCTGCGGCGGATACCTTCCTCGTCCGGATACCCGCGCAAGTTCCACCAGATGCCCAACGTCGGGAACACCTTGGGATCAAAGCCGATCGAAAGCGTCATCCCGCCGTCGAATCCCAGCTCCACTTGGCCGGATTTGACATCCATCAACTGCATGAAGTCGGCCGTGCCGCTTGGCTGGCTCAGCAGGTACTCGGCCTGCTCGGCGCCGGTGCTAGTCGGCAGAGCGGCCCCGTCTCGCATCGGGCTGATCGCTTCGCCGAAGTCCGGCAGCTTGATCGATC
>DAOVQV010000205.1 GCA_030628445.1 Phycisphaerae bacterium
AGGTTGGGTCCTTGGCGAGGTAGTCTTTCGCCGAGAGCCTGAGGTAACCTTCGGCCTCGGCACGTTCGGCGACGGCCTGTGCGTCCGGTTCGGCGGCGCTTTGGCCTGCCGGATCGTCCGACTTCAGGTGCTCGCGCAGCTTCGTAAGACGCTCGTTGAACTTCTTAACCTCGGAGTAATACTCCGCGCTCTTCCCGAGTCTGCCGGCGAACAGATCTGTCTTTGGCGGCTCTTTGGCCGCGGGCTCGCCATAAACCTCGCCAGGCGAGCTGCGCTGCACGTCGGTCTTGAGGGCCTTGCACTCGATAAGGTCCACCACAAGTCGCCTTCTCAGCAGGTCGCCAATGCTGATATCAGCAACAAGGCGTTCGGCCTGGGCTTGATTGTGTGTGGGCCTGGCGGCGTCCGTGACTTGCAGACCTTCAACGACCAGTCGGCCGCTGCCGAGTGACAGGTCCGCACTGGCGATGTTGACCTCCGCTCCATTAGCGGCCGCGATGGACTTGGTCAGTCCCGCCGCTACGACAGTATCCAGGAACACCCATTGCAGAACTACCAGCAGAGCCACAACGACCAGCGCGGCGATGGCACGGCCCTTGCGCAGAAGTGGAGATTTCTTATCCGCCATCTCGGCGAACATTTCTTTCTGCTTGCCGAAGACTATCCGCGCCGCCAACTTGGCGAACTTGTTCTGCCCGGCGCGCTGGAGCTTCTCGCTGCCGGCCGCTGCGGCGGCCATTCGGGCTCGGGTCTTGACGATCAACCTGGCTGCGAGCCACCCCAACACCCCGCCGACGATAACTATGATCGGGATCGCGCCTATGAGGCAATACACGTGCAGGTCCAGCAGCGCAATGACGGGCGTGTTGGAACCCGCCCGGACAACACCTACAAGTCCGAGTTGGTGAATCAGCACATAACCGATCCTGAAAGTGATCGGCGCAAGCAACAGCGCCAGGGCCTTTCCAAGGACTATCGACAGCGCCGCCAGCACGCCATTGGTGTTCAGGAATAGCAGCAAGAGCACCAGGATGACCAACGTCAAGTTAACACCGGGCACCATCCCAATCCCGAAGCCGAGGAGAATCCCAAGAAACATATCCCTGAAGGTAGCGCCTCCGCGCAGAACCTTCCCGAACTGACGAATGAGTTTGATCGGATTCATGGTTGACCTTCCCGTTCTTCTCCCGGATTTACCTGAGGGTCGCTGGTCGGACCGCCCGGGGCGAACTCGCGATTTGGCGGATGACCTTGTCCGGCTACACCGCTGGGCGATTCATCATACATTATACGCCCCCCCTTGCGCCTACCACGATGTTGCAGTTTCTCGGCCCTGCGTCGGCGCCGTGATCCTGCCCGAAACACCCTTCAGTGGTACGTCGATTGCGTCAGCACGTCCGTCTCAACGCGGATTACCCATATCATCGCCAACCCGGTCGATTGGCTTGCGATTGAGGGTCCGCACAATGCGCTCTTTACTCGTCAGTTCGGTCATGGGTATCTCCCGAGTACAACACGGGCGGCACGGCCGGTATTATGGGGGATGTCGCCGCCCTACATGCCCGGTAACCAGGCCTTGGCGGTGGTGTAGAACAGCTTTTTCAGCACGTCGGGAGGCAGGGACAGGCCCTTGCACTGAAAGCCCTTGATCACGACGACCTTGTCGGTGGCGTAGTAGTCCCAACTGATCTGGGCGGCCCACTCGATCTCGCCGAGCGACTCGGCCAGTTCCTGGGGATTCATCTCCAGTTGGCTCTTGCGGACGCTGCGGTCGGAGCCGTACATGATCCGGTCGGCGTACTTGATGAAGAAAGCTCGGACCTTCTCGTGATCCTGCTGGCCGAGGTCGATGATCCGCGTCGGGCCGGAGGTGTCGACGGCGAAGTTGCCATAAGCGTCGAACCGCTTGGCGATCTCGGCGACGTCGTACTCCATGCAGCCGAAGTGCGCGCCGATCATCTTCAGCTTGGGATGCCTCGCCAGAACACGGTCGCGGGCCGCCATGATCGTCGCATGGCTGGGGACATCGTCCCGGCCGTAGAAATGGCCCTTTGGGCGTTTCTTGAGGTAGGCGGTGTAGGCGTTTGTTTCGCCCAACGGTCGCCACATGCCCATCGGCTCTGCGACGTGCGTCATGAGCACGTGCCCCTCCTGCTCTAACCAGCTGAGGATCGGCTCGAAGATCGGGTCGTCGATCTGCGGGAAGTTCCCTTCGGAGTCCTTCAGGAACAGCCCGAGGGATTTGAAGATCTTGCAGGCGATGGCCCCGTCGGCGAAGTCTTTCCGCAGGCCCTCGATAATCTTCTCGGCGTAACCGGGATCTTCAAAGCTCTTCAGATCGAAGCTGGTGCACCAGGCGTACCGCTTGGGGTACTTTTGTATCAGCGAACGGTACGACTCGCTGCGCCTCCCGCCGCCTATCAGCAGAAGCTTCGCGTCCCAGCGCTCCAGCCAGGCCAGCGTCTGGGGGTGCTGCCCACCGTAATGCGTGTGGGCGTCGATGAAGGGCCTGAGCATTCCTTCGGGCATGTGGGTGGGAATCTCGTCGCGGATCGGCGTGACAATTTCGGTCACAGGCCCGGTCGTGGGGGCCGGTTCTTGCCCGCAGCACTCGTCGGCGGCCCGCCACAGCACAACCCCTGCTGCCATTACCATCATTACCGTCGTCGCCGAACCCAGTACGTGTTGCACGATCATGGATTCATCTCCTCGCTTGACCGGGGCTTTCCAGATAAGCCCGCGGCCCACTACGGTCGTGGGCCTTTGCGATGATTCTACTACGGTTTCGGGGACCGTCAAGCGATTCCCGGACTCCGACAAGCGGGCATCTGTCTGGCGGCGGGCCGTGATCCTGCCCGAAACGGCCTTCACTGGGGCGTTGCAGGCAGGGATAGACAGATCGTCCCTGTCGGCCCCGCGTCCTGCCGCTGTCTGGTCGCGTGCCGCCACCATCCCGGCTCACCGGCCCGCGCCGCTCAGCTTAGTTCGAAGGCGGCCGGGCCGGGGCGCGTGAGGAAAAACACGGCGCTCTCGCCCGGCCGGGGAAACTTCTTTCCATACTCGTCTTCCCATTCGCGCAGAAATTCTTCCGCGTTTTGTTGACGGATGATCGCCCATACGCTTCCGCCGAAGCCTGCCCCGAAGGCGGAGGCCGCCACCGCGCCGAGCTTGCGGGCGCTTGCGGGAAGATGAACAGTCTGTGCGATCTGGTTGCCCAGCAAATCCTCGGCCGCCTTCTGCGAGCGGTCCACAAGCTCGCCGAACACGGTCATGTCGCCCGCCGCGAGTGCGTCTCCGGCGGCCGGGATGATCTGCTCGTTCTCGATGACGAAGTGCTCGAACCGCCCGAGAAGCTCGCCCGTCGTGAAATCCTCCGAGCGCGTACGGCGAAGTATGTCTCGCATCTTCTCGGTGGCGTCGGGTGAACTTACCAGCGCCGCGGCGATGTGCGGATCGTCCCGGCCGGTTGCGTCGCGCCAGGCCCGGGCGACGGCGGCCGCGAGATTCGACGCGCGGTTGTACTTGTCGCGCGCCGCTGCGGTCTTTACGGCGGCGACGCCGCTGGAGGCGATGGCGAAGACGTATCCGGGCGGCATCGCAATTGCGCGGCGCAGTCGCACGGGGCAGTAGGAGTATTCGCTGACGCGCCCGGCGCGGGAAGCAAGCATGGCGGTGTGGTCCTCGCTTCCGCCGAAGGTTCCCACGCCGGCGTCGCCGATCAGCGCCCGATA
>DAOVQV010000073.1 GCA_030628445.1 Phycisphaerae bacterium
GCGGCGAGATGGCGGTTGTCGACATCGACGAGCAGCGGCTCGAACTGGCCGAGCAGGTCGCCGCCAAGATAGTCGAACTGATGCGCACGGACTGGACGGTGACCGCCGGCACCGACCGGACCGACGTGCTCGCTGGGGCCGATTACATCATCAACTGCATAGAGGTAAGCGGCGTCGAGACGGTCCGGCTTGACAACGACATCCCGGCTAAATACGGCGTGGACCAGTGCATCGGCGATACTATCGGACCGGGCGGGCTGTTTAAGGCGCTGCGGACCGTACCGGTCTTCCTGGAGGTGCTCGCCGACATCGAGCGGCTCTGCCCGGCCGCCTGGTTGCTTAACTACACGAACCCGATGAGCATTCTGTGTCTGGCCGCCGCCCGGGCCAGCGACGCCAAGGTCATAGGCCTGTGTCACAGCGTGCAGGGCACGAGCCACGCATTGGCCCGATACGCTTCCGTTCCGTACCAGGAAATGAAGTGGCGATGTGGCGGGATTAACCACTTGAGTTGGTTCACGGAGCTGACCCACAAGGGCCGGGACCTCTACCCGATACTTACCGAGAAGGTCGCGGCGGACCCCGAACTATACGAGCAGGACCCCGTCCGCTGGGACATGATGAAGCACTTCGGGTATTTCATCACCGAATCGTCCGGGCACCTCAGCGAGTACCTACCGTACTATCGCAAGCGGCCGGACCTGGTCAAAAAGCATTGTCGCAACGGCTACCAAGGCGGCAGCGGGTTCTATGCGGCGAATTGGCCGCAGTGGCGCATCGATAAGGACGAGCGCCGCCGTAAGGTAATCTCCGGCGACGAGCCGATCGAGACTGACCGGACGTGGGAGTACGCCAGCTATATCATCCAGGCGATCGAGACCTCCGAGCCGTTCGTCTTCCATGGGACGGTGCCGAACGCTTCTCTGATCGACAATCTGCCCGGCGACGGCGTGGTGGAGGTCGCCTGCGTTGCAGACGGGCAAGGGATAAGGCCCACGCACTTCGGACTCCTACCGCCGCAGTGTGCCGCCATCTGCGATTCCAACATGCGCTTCTTCGACCTGGCCGCGACGGCGTGTATCGAGAAATCCCGCGCTGCGGCCACCCGCGCGCTAATGTTGGACCCGTTGACATCGGCCGTCTGCGACCTGGGGCAGATCAGGCAAATGGCCGATGAGCTCTTCAACGCCCAGGCCGACTTCCTGCCGGGATTCGACTAGATGAATCCGCCGACAACGACCTGCGGCGCGTGCTGTGCATCTGCCCGCCCTATGGGCCCACAGAGAGATCCGCTCGCTTAGCGCTCGCGGCTGGTAGGGACGTGAGACCGTAAATGTGTGAACTGGAGATCTGCTCGCTTAGCGCTGGCGGTTGGTAGGCACATGAGACCGTAAATGCGTGAACTGGAGATCCGCTCGCTTAGCGCTCGCGGCTGGTAGGTACATGACACCGTAAATGCGTGAACTGGAGATCCGCTCGCTTAGCGCTGGCGGCTGGTAGGCACATGAGACCGTAAATGCGTGAACTGGAGATCCGCTCGCTTAGCGCTGGCGGCTGGTAGGCACGTGAGACCGCAAATGTGTGGACTAGCCGCGAGCGCTAAGCGAGCGGACGCCTGGCGGACCGCCGGTTTGTTTTGAAGATGAGTGACGAATCGCAAAAAGCTGAGGTGCCGCTGGAAACGCAGACAGCGCTGCTGCCGCAGCGCGAGAGGCGGCGCGGCCAGTCGGCGATCGTCCGTGTGAGCATCGGCGAGGGGATCTACATGTCGGCGATGGTCCGCCGGATCGGGAGGCTGTTTGTTCTGGCGTTGGGGGGAACGGCCTTTCACGTTGGCGTGCTGAACGCGTTGGTCCAGGGCGGCTGGGTAGGTCAGCTCATCGGCGCGCAGATTATCCCGCGTGTGGGTAAGGTTCCCCTGGCGTTCCTCGGCCGGGTCGCGGCGCTTCCGGGCGCGGCCATGCTGGTCGTCCTGGCTGCCAGCGGATGGATTGGAACGGGCGCGGTCGCTTTGGCCCTGATCGCCTACGGCGCAATGATCCTGTGTCGCCAGGTCGGTCAGACCGCGTGGTGGCCGCTGATCCAGGACAACACCTCCGGCGGCGCGGTGGGGGTGTTCCTGGTGCGGCTGCGGACGGTGCTGCGGGCGATTGAGATCGTGGTTCCCATCGGCGTGGGTCTCTATCTGCACGTCCGTCCGCACAGCACGGGCTTCGCCGTCCCGTTCGCCGTCGGGTTCGTCGCGCTTAGTGCGGCGGCGTACTTCGTGCGGCGCGTTCCCCAGGCGCCGGACGCGGACGCGCAGGTGAACCTCTGGGTGCGCATTCGACTGGTCCTCAAGAATAAGCCCGTGCGGCGATTCCTGGTCTTCGCCGGGGCAGTGAAGTTTCTGGCCGGGTTGATGATGCCGTTCTGGGTCGTGATGTTTGTCGAAGGCGGACTGCCCAAGAGCGTAATCATCTGGGTCGCTACGGCCCAGGCGCTTGGGCACATGCTGGGGCTGCGGCTGTGGGGGGGGATGGTGGACCGCCACGGGGGGCGCTCGACGCTCAGCATCGCCCTGGCGGCCCAGGCGATGCTGGGGTCAGCGTGGTTGGCGTGGCTGGTCATCCCGGCCGATCCGATGACGCTGATCGCCTGGGCGGCGGGATTCTATCTGCTGCGAGGGTTCTTTCAGGGCGGGCTGATGATGGGCCGAACGTGGGTGGCGCTGAACGCCGTCCCCGCCGTCCATCAGACGGCAGGGTTCACGCTCATAAACCTGACCGGCGCCATCTGCGCCGCGGTTGGCAGCCTGATCGGCGGCGTCGCCTTCCAATACCTGTTGCGCAGCGGCGCCGGCGAGCCCAATCTGCACGCCGGGGCGATCTACCTGGGTGTTGTGCAGATGTCGTTGCTGGGGACTTGGTGGTTCAAGACGCGTCTTATCGGGTTCGACAAGCAGGTCCCGGCCCGCCAGCTCATGCTTACCGTGTTGCGGCGAATCCTGAGCGGATGGGCGCGGGAGTGACGGGGTTGCTGCTTGCCCGGATCGGTCAAACCGTGTATTCTCCACGGCCCCGGAGCGGAGTTTGTCGCTGAGAAGGATATGATCTATGAGGATACTGATTACCGGTGGTGCGGGGTTTATCGGGTCGCACCTGTGCGAGTTGATGCTCAAGGCGGGCCACCGCGTTACCGTGGTTGACGATCTGTCGACCGGGTCGACGGATAACATCTCACACATGATGGGGCGCGAAGGCTTCGAGTTAGTCCGTGAGACGGTGCGAAACGAGTCGACCATGACGGCGCTGGTGGACCGCTGCGACGTGATTTATCACTTGGCGGCGGCAGTAGGCGTCCAGCTCATCGTCGACGAGCCGGTCCACACTATCGAGACCAACATCCACGGTTCGGAAGTGGTCTTGAACCTGGCTAACAAGTTCTCCCGTAAGATACTCATCGCCTCGACCTCCGAGGTGTACGGGAAGGGCACGAAGATCCCCTTCGGCGAGGACGACGACACCACGCTCGGTTCGACGCGCTACACGCGATGGAGCTACGCGTGCAGCAAGATGGTGGACGAGTTCCTGGCGCTGGCGTACCACAACGAGTACGGGCTGGAGACGGTTATCTGCCGGTTCTTCAATACGGTCGGGCCGCGACAGACAGGCCAGTACGGGATGGTCGTCCCGCGATTCGTCCGCCGGGCGCTGGCGGGCGAGCCGATCGAGATCTACGGAACCGGCGCCCAGACCCGCTGCTTCTGCAACGTCACCGACGTGGTCAATGCTGTTGTTAAGCTGATGGAAACCGACAAGGCCGACGGGCAGGTCGTCAACGTCGGATCCGACGAGCCGATCTCAATAGAATCGCTGGCCGATACGATCATCGAGATGACCGGATCGTCCAGCCAGAAGGCTCGCCTCAGCTACGAGGAGGCGTACGGGCGGCCTTTTGACGACATGCTCACGCGCGTCCCGGACCTTACGAAAATCAGAACTTTGATAGGCTACGAACCGAAGTATTCTTTGACGGAGACGCTCCAGCAGATCATCGAATTTGAACGGGCGAGGATGTAACTGATATGGCCAAATACCTGGTAACGGGCGGTGCGGGTTTTATCGGATGTAATCTGGCGCGGTACATTTTAGATCGCGGGAACGACGTTGTCGTGCTGGATAACTTCGCCACAGGGAAGCGCCAGAACCTCACCGACATCCTGGATCGGATCGAGCTGATCGAGGGCGACATTCGCGACCGTCCGGTGGTGGACCGCGCGGTGACGGGCTGTGCGGCGATCTTCCACCAGGCGGCGCTGGGATCGGTCCCGCGCAGCGTCGCCGATCCGGTAACCACCCACGACGTGAACGTCAACGGGACGATCACCGTCCTGGAAGCCGCACGGGCCGCGCGGGTAAAGAGGGTCATCTTCGCCGCATCCTCCAGCGCCTACGGCGATCAGGCCGAATCGCCCAAGCACGAGCAGATGGTGCCCCTCCCGATCAGCCCGTATGCGGCCAGCAAGGTCGCTTGCGAGGCGTACATGCGTGGGTATGCGGCTGTGTTCGGCCTCGAGACGCTGTGCCTGCGGTATTTCAACGTCTTCGGACCATACCAGGACCCGGGGGGCGCGTACGCCGCGGTGATTCCGATTTTCGTTTCCAAGCTGCTGCGTGGGCAGCGACCAATGATCGACGGGGACGGGGAGCAAACCCGGGACTTCTGCTTCATCGTCAACACCTGCGAGGCGAACTGGCTGGGGGCTGCGGCGCCGGCGGAGGTCTGCAACGGACAGGCCATAAACATCGCTTGCAGCCAGCGGACGAGCATCAATCAGGTGTTCGAGCAGATCAGGGAGCTGCTTGGCTCGGACATTCAGGTTGAGCACGGCCCTGATCGTCCCGGGGACGTCAAACACTCGCTGGCTGACGTCACTCGCGCCAAGCAGACAATCGGGTATGAGCCGAAGGTCTTCTTCGCCGACGGGCTGAAGCAGTCGATCGACTGGTATCGTCAGAATCTCACTTGAGACGGTCCGCCCAGTTTTCCCTCGGGGCGGGCTCGTAGCTAGGCCGATGCTAAAACGCCTCCTAGACATCCTGATCGCTCTGGTTGCGATAGCGATCCTGACCTTACCGATGCTGATTATTGCAGTGCTGATCAGGGCGGGTTCCCGGGGTGGCGCGGTCTTTCGCCAGCGCCGGGTGGGTTGGCGGGGCAAGTGTTTTACCATGCTGAAGTTTCGGACAATGAGGGCCGATATTGATCCCTATGGGGTCTCTCCACACTCCGGTGACGACCCGCGCTTGACACGGATCGGGAAGCTCTTGCGAGAGACCTCCATGGACGAGTTGCCTCAATTGTTCAATGTTCTTGTCGGGCGGATGAGTATCGTCGGCCCGAGGCCGCTCTACGAACGCCAAGCCGCCAAGTGGGACCAGCGCCAGCGGGGCCGATTGGACGTGCCCCCGGGGATCACGGGTTACGCTCAGGCTTACGGCGGGGCCGTCCTGACGCACGAAGATAAGATCGAAATGGACTTGTATTATGTCGCTCATCAGAGCATTTGGCTGGACATGAAGATCGTTCTGCGGACAATTATGAACATGTTTTCTGGGAAAAGGCAGATCTACGAACATCGCTACAGCCGTGACAAGGAGCGGGAGACTGACTGACGGGACCCGGTTGAATATCTTGTTTACCTGTGTAGGTCGGCGAGGCGCCCTGCTGGAGGCCTTCCGCCGCGCGATGGACGAGCTGGGCGTGACGGGCAAGATCGTCGCCGCGGACATCAACACCAGCTCATCGGCGTTTCAAAAGGCCGATGTCGGCGAGATTGTCCCGACCGTAGGGCGATTGGAATACATCCAGAAGATCATCGAGATCGTAAAGAAGCACGAGATAGGCCTGCTGGTGCCTCTGACCGATCTGGACCTGCGCAGCCTGGCCCGTCAACGGGAGAAGCTGGCCGCGGCCGGCTGCACGGTCATGGTCGGTTCGGAGCAGAGCGTCTCTCTGTGCAGGGACAAGAGGCACCTCAATGCACTGCTCACCAAGGCGGGCCTGGCGACGATTGAGACCTTCACGCTGAGCGAGTTTCGCAGAGCCCCGTTCTATCCCTGTTTCGTCAAGCCGGTTCGCGGCTCGGCCGGCGTTGGCACTGGTGTCATCCGCAATGAGGGGCAGTTCAATGCCCACATTACGACCTTCGGCGAAGCGATGTTGGTTCAGGAGTTCGTTGCGGGTCAGGAATTCACCATCGACATCTACCGCACCCGCGACGGTGAGGTCCGTTGTGTCGTCCCGCGCCAGAGACTCATCGTGCGATCCGGTGAGGTCGAGAAGGGCGTGACGCGCAACGATCCCGATCTGATAGAGGCCGCCACGAAACTGGCCCAGACGCTCGGCGATCTGTGGGGCGTGTTCTGCTGTCAGTGTCGGCGCTCCGGAAACTCCCAGCCGCGATTCTTCGAGGTAAACCCGCGTTTCGGGGGCGGGGCGCCCCTGTCGATCGCCGCCGGGGCCAACCTGCCCCTGTACCTGTTGCAGGAGGTGCTCGCCATGCCCGTCACAGCAGAGCTGGGCAAGTTTACCGATAAACTTCTGATGATGCGGTATGACGAAGCCGTCTTCATGGAAGTCGATCACCTCCCCTCACTGCCGGGGTACAAGTCCCCTCAGTTCCGCTAGAGCAGCCCGATCCGACGGATGGACCAGAGAAGCAAACCAATCCGGGCAGTCGTCTTTGACCTCGATGATACACTGTACGGCGAGTCTCAGTACGTCCGCAGCGGGTATAGGGCGGTTGCAGCGCACCTCCAAGAGAAGCTGAACCGCCAAGAGCCGTTTGACGACTGGCTCTGGTCGCGATTCCAGGCCGGTAAAACCCAGGGCGCCTTCGATGCATTGTCCGAGCAGTTTGCCCTGAGCCTGACGGCTGGGCAAATCCAAGAGCTCATCGGCGTCTACCGCGAGCATAGACCCGAAATTGAACTCTACCCCGGCGTCGCCGAGATGCTCCCCCAACTGCGCCGCCGCTGGAAGCTGGGCCTGCTGAGCGACGGGTTCCTCCCGGCCCAGCGGCTCAAAGTGGCGGCCTTGGGGGTCGAGGAGTTCTTCGATGCGATCGTCTTGACGGA
>DAOVQV010000380.1 GCA_030628445.1 Phycisphaerae bacterium
GGAACCTCTCGTCCCCGACGGCCAGCACCTCGTCCACGATCAGTATCTCCGGGTCCAGGTGCGCGGCCACCGCGAACGCCAGGCGGACGAACATCCCGCTGGAGTAGCGCTTGATGGGCATGTCCAGGAACCTCTCGACGCCTGAGAAATCCACGATCTCGTCGAACTTGCGGTCGATTTCGGCCTTTTTCATCCCGAGCACGGCGCCGTTGAGGTAGACGTTTTCGCGGCCGGTCAGCTCCGGATGGAAGCCGGTGCCCACTTCCAGCAGGCTGGCCAGACGCCCCCGCAGGAAGATCTCGCCCTCGGTGGGCTCGGTGATCTGGCTGAGGACCTTCAGCAGCGTGCTCTTGCCGGCGCCGTTGGCGCCGATGATCCCCAGCACCTCGCCCTGGTGCAACTGGAAGGATATGTCTCTCAGGGCCCAGAACTCCTCGGTCTTACGGGTCTGGTCGCGGCGCCCGCGGAACGAGCGCTGGAACCAGTTGTTCACCACGTGGCGCAGCCCGTCGTGCACCGTCCTCTGGCGCCCGATGCAGAACCGCTTACCGAGCCGGTTCACTTCTATGATCGGCCTGCTCAAGACTCCGCTCTCCCCGCGCCCCCCGCTGCCGGGCGGCTGCCCGGCGACGCCGATGGGGGCGCATGTCTGTCAGATGACGTCCGCAATGGAACGCTCCTGTGTGCGGAAAAACATCAGCCCCCCGATCAGAACGGCCAACACGATGGCCGAGGTGTACAACAGCGAGTCCATCCGCAAGTCGCCCACGTTCAACACCGACCACCTGAACCCGTCGATGGCCGTCGCCATCGGGTTCAGCGAATACAGCAGCCGCCACCGGTCCGGGATTTTGCCGCTGGCGTAGGCCACCGGCGAGAGGAACATCCCCATCTGGATCACGAACGGCGTGAGGTGCTGAATGTCGCGGAACCGCGCGTTCAGCGTCGACAGCCACAGGCCCGGTCCCAGGGCCGCCAGAATCACCATCAGGGCAAACAACGGCGCGAAGACGAGCCGCCACGTCGGCGCGAAGCCGTATGCCGCCATCATGGCGGCGAAGACCACTCCGGCAATCAGGAAGTCGATCAGCGCCGTCAGGCACGCCGAAAAGGGAATGATCAGGCGGGGGAAGTACACCTTCTTGATCAGCGCCCCTTCGATCACCAGCGAGTTGGTCGTTCCCGCCAGGCACTGGGCGAAGAGCAGCCACGGCAGCACGCCCGAGAACGACAGAAGGGGATACGGGATATCGGACTTCATCCCCGCCACCTTGTTGAAGACAACCGTCAGGACCACCATCGTAATCAGAGGGCGGATCACGGCCCACAGCACCCCCGCCACGGTCTGCTTGTAGCGCACCAGCACCGATCGCTTGGCCAGCGCCCAGAACAACTCGCGGGACTCCCACATCTCCGAGATGATCTCCAGGCCGAAACCCCTGCCGGCGACGATGCGCTTCTCGAATTGTGCCTTGCCTTTGTTCATCGCGGTTGCCGCGAGCGGTTGGCGCGCAAGCCGTATGTACTTTACCCGCGCGGGGGCGTCAACAGCTTTGCAACGCCGCCCGCCAGGGCGTTGACATTTCCGACAGACGGAGACATAGTGCCCGCTTGCGATTATGCCGCGTTGCCCGTCGTGAGACCACAAACC
>DAOVQV010000001.1 GCA_030628445.1 Phycisphaerae bacterium
CCAGCAGTTCGGGCATGACCAGTGTGTGTGGGCCCTCGGCATTGCCCCGCGATATTAATGAAGCCGGAGACGTCGTGGGTGAGTATAATTTCGGATTCAACGCGTTCATCTGGACAGAGCAGGGCGGCACGGCGGACTTGGGCGACCTCGGCGGCCCTGCAACCATCGCCTATGGAATAAACAGCGCCCGGCAGGTAGTTGGTTTCTCGTGCACGCCTGCGCTGCCTCACGCATTCCTCTGGACGCAGGGTGAAGCAATGCTCGACCTGAATGACTTGTTTGACGATCCATCAGACGCCGCCGCATGGGTACTCGAAAGGGCCTGCGACATCAACAACAGCGGGCTAATCGTCGGCTGGGGTGAGCACAACGGTCAGACGCGTGCATTCTTGCTTACGCCCATACCCGAGCCGGCGACGGTAGCGCTGCTCGGTTTCGGTTCGCTCCTGCTTATTCGCCGCCGGCGAAGATAGATTCAACTGCCCAACCGCGCAAGGTCCCGGCCGCGGCGCGCCGCGCTTCCGCCATGCACCGCCCCTCAAAACCTTTGACACCATGCGTCGGTTCGTTACCATTTCCATTTCCCTTGCAGATAACGGTTGTCCCCCACGAGCCCCAAGGCTCGGTGCGGATTGGTGAGATCGGCTATGAAGGTATCCCTTAACTGGCTGACGGATTACGTGGACATCTCGATGTCGGCGGATGAGCTGGGCGAGCTGTTTACGCGTATCGGGCTGGGCTGCGAGGGAATCGACCGCACGCCGACGGATATCATCTTCGATCTGGAGGTCACGTCGAACCGGCCGGACCTGCTGGGGCACATCGGCGTGGCCCGTGAGATCGCAGCTGCTACGGGCGCAGCTTTCAACCCGCCGACGCCGGATCCCGCCAAGGCCGGCAAGACCGCCGCAAAGGTGGAAGACTTCACCAGCGTCGAAGTGCTCGACCCGGATTCATGTCCGCGTTACACCGCCCGCGTAGTCCGCAACGTCAAGGTGGGCCCCAGCCCGTCGTGGATGCTCGAGCGGCTCGAGGCGATGGGGCTGCGGAGCATCAACAACGTTGTCGATGTCACCAACTACGTCCTGTTTGAATACTCCCAGCCGCTGCACTGCTTCGATTACGACAAGCTTACCGCCAACCGCATCGTCGTGCGCCGCGCGAAAGACGGCGAGATACTAACCAGCATCGACGAGACCAAATGTCATCTGGACGATTCGATGCTGATTATAGCCGATGCGGAAAAGCCCGTGGCGATCGCCGGCGTGATGGGCGGACTGAACACCGAAGTGGGCCTGGAAACCACAGACGTGCTGATCGAGTCGGCCCAGTTCGACCCGCTGTCAGTCAGGCGGACCTCGCGCAAGCTGATGCTGATGAGCGAGAGCAACTACCGCTTCGAGCGGGGCGTAGACCCGGTGGGCGTAAATACCGCGTCTATGAGGGCGTGTGAGTTGATCCTGCAACTGGCCGGGGGCGAGCTGGCCGAGGGCGTCGTGGACGTCTGGGCCGAACCATACGCCCCGCATACGGTGACGTTGAGGCCTAAGCGGACGAACCTGCTGCTGGGGATAGACGTACCGTCCAAGAAGCAGGTTGAGATCCTCGATAATCTCGCGCTGCGGCCCGACAGCTCCGGCGGGATCATCACGTGCACGATACCGTCCCACCGGGCGGACCTGACGCGCGAGGCGGATTTGATTGAAGAGGTCGCCCGGGTCGTGGGGTACGACCGGATCCCCGTCGCCGATAAGGTCTTGCACAAGGTTCTACCCGAAGCCCCCAACGAACGGATCCGCCGGCAGGCGGCCCAGGTGCTGGCCGCGGGGGGGTTCGACGAGGCGATTACACCCACCTTCATCGATGCGAGCGAGGCGGCCCTGTTTGGGGTGAACCAGACCGTCCGCGTCGATCCGCTCACCCGCAAGACCAACAACACCCTTCGTCCGACACTGTTGGCGTCCCTCCTGCGGGCGTGCAAGACGAACCAGGACGCCGGTAACACCGAGGTAAGCCTGTTTGAGCTGGCGAACGTCTTTAGTAGGCCCAGCGGCGGGCAACTTCCCACAGAGACCGCCGAGCTTGCGCTTGTAACGACGCGCCGGCTGCGCGACCTGCGCGGCACCGTCGAAGCGCTGGTTGGGACGATCGCACCGCAAACGCCGCTGGCGGCCCGCAAGAACAAGGTGGCGGGAATGGACGAGACGACCGCGGCCCAGTTGCTGATGGACGGGCAGGACATCGGCGGAATCGGACTGATAAGCCCCGAAGCGCAGGACTACTACGCACTGCAGCAGAACATCGCCGCGGCAACGATCCGCTTCGATGCGCTTCTGGACCGCGGCGGTGCAAGACGGACCTACCGGCCGATCCCCAAGACACCCCCCGTGCGGCGCGACCTGTCGCTGATCGTCGACGAGGAGGTAACGTGGGAGCAGCTGTCTGGGGCCCTGGAGGCGGTGGAACAACCGCTGCGGGTGGGCCTGGAGTATGTCACCACCTATCGCGGAGACCCGATCCCGCCGGACCGTAAGTCCGTCACCGTCACGCTGACCTACCGCCGGGAGGGCGAGACTCTGCGAGGCGAGCAGGTCGATGAGCAAATCCAGCAGGTGCTGGCGGCGATGAAAAGCGCCTTCGGCGCCGAGCTGCGCCAATAATAGACCCGCCTGCTCGGGCGATCTGAGAAAATCTTTTGCGCTGCGATCCAGCTAAAATCCACCGGCGCAGGCGTTACCGGCTCGCCGCCGCCAGGACCCAAGTTCCCTCAAGTCCTATGTGCTTGGCGTCGATAGGAATGGTGGTATAATTGTCTACACGGAATCGCCTCTGCCGTGTTCGGCAGGCGGACCCATGTGAAAAGAACCGATACCCCATTGTTAGGGAAGCGACGTCCGAGATGACGACGTGTCGGCATCTGGCGGCTGCCCACTTGAAATAATGGGTTCTTCTTCCTGGGACCCCACCGACACCGTGGTGGAGGCATTTTTTTGCGCTGGTCCCTATCACGTCTCGAACACCCGCAAGCGAGGGCTCGCCGCGGTTTTGACTTGCAAGGACCTCCGTAAAATCCGGATAATGTCGCACCGGCCCGGATAAGAAATGAAATGTTGATTACAGGTTCACAGAACTTCCGAACGGCTTGGCGTTTATCATGACGGGTGGGCTGGCCCCGTCTCGGGCTCGAGGGCTGGCGTCAAAACGCAGGAGGGACGCGGCGGCGCCGGACGAATTGGAACACTGCGCATGGGTTGTTATATCGGGATAGACATAGGCGCGATAAGCGCGACGGGTGCGGTACTAACCGACAAAGACCTCGGCGAATCGATCGCGCAGAGCCAGCTGCGCCTGCTCAGCCAGGCCGCCACAGGCAAGCGTTGGATATATCTCAGCGAATACCGCCGCACGCGCGGCAGACCCGTCGCCGCGGCCGTGTCCCTCATCCGGCAGATCGCCGCAGCCTTGGGCACAGAACCCGTAAGCGGAATCTGCCTGACCGGCAGCGGCGCCAAGCTCGTCGCAGGTAAGCTCCCCGCGGGTCTGGTCAACGAATTCAAGGCCATCGCCGCCGGTGCCGCCGCGGCGGGCCTGGAGGTGCAAACCATCTTCGAGATGGGCGGGGAGACGTCCAAGTTTCTGCGATTCACTCGCAACGACGACGGGACGTTCGGGATAGTCGATTACGCCACCAACGGCGACTGCGCCGCGGGGACGGGCGCTTTTATCGATCAACAGGCGGGCAGACTTAGATTCGCCGTCGAGGACGTCGGGCGGATTTGCCTTTCGGCCGAGCGGACCGCCCAGGTCGCCGGGCGACGCAGCGTCTTCGCCAAGTCCGACATGATCCACGCCCAGCAGAAGGGCTACAATCCTCCTGAGGTGCTGCGGGGGTTGTGCGACGCGGTGGCCAGAAACTTCCGCACCGCCGTCGTGCGGTCACATGCGGTCGTCCCGCCGGTGGCTCTTATCGGCGGTGTGGCTAACAACGCCGCGGTCGTCCGGGCCCTGCGCGAGGCGTTCGGCCTGGACGATTCGTCACTGATCGTCCCGTCCGCCTTTGCCCACATCCCGGCGATCGGAGCTGCTGTCGCCGCCGCCACCAGCGACCAGACGCCCGACCCATCACGCATCGAACAACTCATCGCCGCAGGACACGCAGACGCTCCCGCCGCACCCGGGGCGAAGTTCCCCGTCACAGCCCCGCTGAGCATGGAAAACGTCATCCTGCTGCGAGATAGGGAGCTGCCCTACGAAACGCCGTCCTGGTCCGGGAAGATCGACGCCTATCTCGGGATCGACGTCGGGAGCGTCTCGACGAACCTGGCGCTTATCGACACCGAAGGTAGCGTAATAACGGAGATCTACACGCGCACAGAAGGCAGGCCCATCGAAGTGGTCAGCGACGCCCTGCGTGAGATTCGGCGCCGCTGCGGGCGGGATGTCAACATCCGCGGTGTCGGGACTACCGGGTCCGGCCGGGAGCTTATCGGCCGGCTCGTCGGGGCCGATACGATCAACGACGAGATTACCGCCCACAAGACCGGCGCGACCTTCATCGGCCAAAAAATGCTCGCCGGACGCGTCCCCGACACGATCTTCGAGATCGGCGGGCAGGATTCCAAGTACATCTCGCTGCAAGACGACATCGTGGTGGACTTTACGATGAACGAAGCCTGCGCCGCCGGGACTGGAAGCTTCTTGGAAGAACGGGCCGACGAACTCGATATTGCCATCATCGGCCAGTTCGCCGAACTTGCCCTGTCCTCCGACGCCCCGATCCGCCTGGGCGAACGGTGCACCGTGTTCATGGAGCGCGACGTGAACAGCTACATGCATCGCGGCGCCAACAAAGCGGACATCGTCGCCGGGCTCGCCTACTCGGTGGTTTACAACTACATCAATCGCGTGGTGCGCGGGCGGAAGATCGGCGATACGATTTTCTTCCAGGGGGGCACGGCGTACAACGACGCGGTGGCGGCGGCCTTCGCTGCGGTTTGCGGTAAGCAGATAATCGTCCCGCCGCACAACGGCGTGATCGGCGCGATCGGCGCGGCGCTGTTGGCGCAAGATAAGATGAACGCACCGGCGAGTGCTGTCGTTGAATCCGACCCGGCCGCCGGCGTGTACGTCTCCGACAAACCCGGCGCAGAGCCCACCTCTCGCCGCTGCAAGTTCCGCGGGTACGACCTGTCGGCGGTTGATTACACGCTGGAGGAGTTCGTCTGCAAAGGCTGCTCTAACTCCTGTCAGATACAGGTGTTTACGGTCGAAGGCGAAAAGACTTACTGGGGCGACAAGTGCTCGGACCGGTATCGCAAGCGCGTCAAGGCCACCAATAAGCCCGTCATAGAGGACCTTATTTCGCTGCGGGAAGGGCTGCTGCTTGATGAGACTCATTTACCGCCCGTCGGCGCCGACGCCCTTACGGTCGGGATTCCGCTGACGATGTTCGCCATCGAGCAGCTTCCATTCTGGCGAACGCTGCTGGGGGCGTGCGGGTTCGCAACGGTGCTGTCCGATCCGACCAACAGCAGGACCATCAAGGCGGGGCTCGATACCGTCGTAGCCGAGCCGTGCTTCCCCATCATCGTAGCCCACGGGCACGTCGCCGACCTTCTCGCCCGTGACGATGTCGATTACGTCCTGATACCCAACATCATCTCCATGGCGACTCCCTGGGTCAACAACGAGTCGCACCTGTGCCCCTGGCACCAGACGCTCCCCTACGTCTGCAGGCGCGCGCCGGCGTTTGAGCCTCACGCCCATAAGTTCCTGGCCCCGACGGTGCACTTCAGGGAAGGCCCCAGGTACGTCTGCAAGCAGCTGCAGCGGGCTTTTAAGGAACTGGGGATAAGCGCGGATACCACGGCCGCGGCCGTCAAAGCGGGCTTCGAGGCCCAGGCCAAATTCCGCGCCCGCATCCTCGCCGAAGGCCGAGCCGCACTGGACGCCCTAGCCAAATCCGGCGCGCCGGGCATCGTCCTTCTGGGAAGACCCTATAACATCCACGACGCCGGCGTGAACCTTTCGGTCGGGCGGAAGCTGAGGGACTATTACGGCGTCAACTGCCTCCCGATGGACTTCCTGGAAACGGACCCCGTCGATATCCGCGACGTGAACACCAACATGTACTGGGACCTGGGCAGGCGGATCATCGCCGCTTCAAAGCTCGTCGGCGCCAATGCGAACCTGCACATCATCTACATCACGAATTTCAAGTGCGGACCCGATTCGTTCATCAAGCATTTCATCCGCACCGCCTCGGGTAAGCCATATCTGTCGCTGCAGTTCGACGGGCACAGCAACGACGCGGGGATAATGACCCGCTGCGAGGCGTACCTGGACTCAAAGGGAATCCTGCGGCCGTGGCGAAAAGAAAAGCTCGCCGCAACGACTGCATAATCCCGCCGGCCCGGCCGGGGACTTGCTAACCGTCGCCGGCGCCCCTATATTTGCACGACGCCGAGCAAGACCGTCCGAGCCGCCCCAAGGAGCAGACCATGCCGAAACGCAAAACGCTTAACGTCGCATTGATCGGGCAGGGATTCATGGGCCGGACCCATTCCAACGCATGGGCCCAGGTCTCAAAGTTCTTCGACCCACCACTGAAGCCTGCGATGCACACGGTCTGTGGCCAGGTAGGTGAGTCGCCGGACTTTGCCGACAACTGGGGTTGGGCGAACTGGAGCACCAACTGGCGCAAGGTGATCAGAAGCGACGAGATCGACATCGTGGACATCGCTACGCCAAACTACTTGCACGCGCCGATGGCCCAGGCCGCCATCAAGGCCGCCAAGGTGGTCTGCTGCGAAAAGCCCCTCGCCGGGACGCTATCGGATGCGCGGAAGATGGCGGCTTCGGCGAAAAACACCGGCGTCAAGACGTTCGTGTGGTACAACTACCGCCGCTGCCCAGCCGTCGCCTTCGCCCACAAGCTCGTGAGGCGTGGTAAGGTCGGGCGAATCCGCCACGTGAGGGCCTTCTACCTGCAGGACTGGGCGGATGAATCCGTCCCGCTCGCCTGGCGGTTCCAGAAGCGATGGGCGGGGTCGGGCGCCCACGGCGACCTGAATGCTCACATCGTCGACATGATGCGGTTCGTCACCGGCGAGCAGATCACCGAGATCTGCGGCGCGATCGCCGAGACGTTCATCAAGAGACGCAAACGAATGATCGGTGCTGCAGCAGGCGGGATCGCGGCGGGCCTGAAGTCCTCACGAAAAACCGGTAAGGTTACGGTGGACGACACTGTCCTGTTCTTGGCGCGATTCAGCGGCGGTGCGGTCGGAAGCTTCGAGGCAGCCCGCCAGGCGACCGGAAACCAGAACCGAAACGGCTTCGAGATCAACGGAACCAAGGGAGCGATCCGGTTCAACTTCGAGCGGATGAACGAGTTGGAATATTACGACGCCACAACGGACAGGGCGGTGCAGGGCTGGACGACGATCATCTGCACGCACGCGCCCGACCATCCGTACGTCGACGCATGGTGGCCCGACGCGCACCCGATCGGATACGAGCACGGGTTTGTCAACATGGCCTACGACGTGTTGCGGTCGGTCGCCGGTAAGAAGCCCACCGTCGAAATCCCCGACTTCGCCGACGCCTACCAGACCCAGCGGGTCCTGGAGGCGGCGTTGATCTCGGGGACAAAGAGGCGGACAGTGAAGCTCTCTGCCGTTCGCTAGAAAAGCCAAGAGAATCTCATTACGCTGGGAACCAGCGGACCTGCTGGGTCGTCTTAAGAGACATGGTGGCATTGCCGCTACCGGTTCCTACCTCAGGATAAGGAGACCTACCATGCCTAAGCACCACGCCTATTGTATTGGGGTTTTCGTAGTTGTCTTCTGTTGCGGCATCGCGGCCGCCGCCGGGCCCGTCGAGGCCGAAAGCGCGATCGAGGCGGTGACGGTATACCGCGGGCAGGCACTTATCAGACGGGCTGTGCAGATCCCGCCCGATCTCGGCGAGCTGCAGATTATCGTCGACGACCTACCGGCCAAGGTCGTAGGGGCGAGTCTTACCGCCGGCGGGACCGAGGGAGTCGTGGTGCGCCTGGTGCGATACCGCTCTCGGGCGGCGAGCAAACCGCTGAACAAAGAGCTGGCCGAAATCGAATCGCAAATCAAACAGATAAAAAGGGAACTGCACGCCAACGCCAAGATGCACGAGGTCAAGCAACGCAATGCCCAATACATGCACAATCTGGCGATGTTCATCACGTCCAAGGAAAGGGCCACAAGCTCCCAGGCCGAGTTGGACGCGGACGGAATCGCCAAGCTGACCGATTTGATCCTATCCAACGATCCCAAGACCTTCGCCGAGATGACGGAGCTGGAACATCAAAAAGCCGATCTGGAGGAGGAATTGCACGTGCTGGAGCGCAGGCGATCCGAGCTGTCGGGCAAGTCGGCAAAGGCGGTGCACGAAGCGATTATCTTCCTAACCAAGGCAAGGCTGGGCCCGGCGGAGGTGCGACTGAATTATCTTGTCAACGACGCTGGGTGGTCGCCGGCATACAACGTGCGGCTGGGCGCCGACGGGAAGGCGGCCAGGATGGAATACCTCGCCGACGTCCGCCAAAGAAGCGGCGAGGACTGGACCGGCGTATCGCTTACCCTCTCGACGGCTACGCCGCACACCAGTGCCGACAGCCCCCTGCTGGTTCCGCTGTGGGTCGGGGCGCGCAGTGCCGTACCGGTGAGCGGTAAGGTGAAGAGACTCATGGTGGCGGGTTCAAAAGCAGAATACCAGCGGCGCGCCGGGCGCTTGCGGGTCCAGCAGGCTTCACTGCCCCAGCAGATGGCGAAAGGCCGGCGGGCGGCGATGTGGAGTTCCAACCGGATCGCAGCAGAGGTCCAGGAGATGGAGCTTAACGTGGACCGTGACGTCCTGCGCAGTGGTATCCGCGAGCTGCGAAGGGCCGAGGAAGCCCTGACCGTCTCCTACGTGCTGGAAGGTAAGATGAGCCTAGCTTCCCGGCCGGATCGGCAGCTACTGCAAATCGCAAGCCTTCAGATCCCCGTCGAGACGTACCACCAGGCGATCCCGCTTCTGACCACCTACGTATATCGGATGGGGAGACTGAGCAATACCAGTCCGCTGTCCTTCCTCCCCGGGCCTTACAGCGCCTACGTCGGCGACGAATTCGTCGGTAAGGGCCGCCTCCCGCTCATCGCGCGCGGCCAGAACGTCGCTCTGGGTTTCGGCGTCGATACACAACTTCGCTGCCGGCGCGAGCTTGTGGATAAGTCCGACAAGACCGGGTGGGGGTCACGCGTGCAGAACTTCTCTTACAAGCTCCAACTGGAAAACTACAAAGATACACCAGTATCGGTGCGCCTGCTGGACCGCATCCCGGCGACGAAGTCCGAAGACCTCCAGATCAAGGTCGGCAAGATGAGCGACGAGCTGTCGACGGACGCGCTGTACGTGCGGGAGATGAAGGGGCGCGGGATCCTGCGCTGGGATATCGACCTTCCCGCCGGCGCCAGCGGCCCGGACGCAAAGCAGGTGACCTACAGCTTCGAGCTTAAATTCGCCAAAGACAAGGATGTCTCCACACAAACGGTCAACCTCCTGGGGCAGATGGAGGCCGAATACGAACGGATGCTGTCACAATAAGGTCCCCTGGAAGGTGCAGGGCAAACTTTCTTTGCGTGGCGAGGCGACATAGAATATACCCGTTCCCGACCGGCCGCCCGTCGGGGAATTGGCAAGTGGGCGGGCCGATATTTGCAAGAAAGGGACCGGTGATGAAGCAATTTGTCGTGGTAGCCTTGCTGGGCCTCGCCGGCGTCGGGGTCTGTCTGGCGGGCGGGTCCGACGAGCGCAGCGCTACCCAACCCGCCACGCCCACAGCACCCGCCGAGGCGAAGTATCCCGACGCACCGCAAGGCGCAAGGATCAGGCCCGACGGGTGGTTCGCCCCGCTGACGCAGGTCAAAAAGCCCCCCCTACCGGAGCCGATCGAACGGGCGTTCGTCATCCCCATCGAAGATGCGATTACCGGCACAATGTACGAGGCGATCCAACGTAAGATCATACGCTGCCGAGCCCGAGGCGCGCAGATAATCATCTTCAAGATGAAGACGCCCGGCGGGTCCGGCGCTGCGATGCGAAAGATCGTCCGGCTGATCATCGACGAGCTGCGCGACATATACACTGTCGCGTACGTGGCCCCGGAAGCCTTCAGCGCCGGTGCGGTCATCTCACTGGCGTGTGATGAAATCGTCGTTTCGCCCACAGCCGTCATCGGCGACGCCATGCCGATCATGATCGGGCCGGGCGGACAGCTTGTCCCGATTCCCGACAAGGAGCGGGGCAAGATCGAATCCGGCATCCGCTCGGAGATACGCGTCCTGGCCAAACGCAACGGATACAACGTCGAGCTGTGTGAAGCGATGATCACCATCACGATGGAGATCTGGCTGATAAGAAATACCGGAACCTGCGAGCTGCAGATCGTCGAGGCCAAAGAGTGGCGCCATCGCGTATCCGGCGGGCCGAAAAAGGACAAGGCCCCCGCGGTGAAGTCCGATACGTCCTGGCGGTACGTCCGCACCGTCGATGGGCCCGACGAGCTTGTGACGATGACCGCCGACGAAGCCGTCGAATACGGAATCGCCACACACACGTTCGGCGACATGGACGCACTCACCGAGCACTACCAGATCACACCGGCTCCTGCGGTCCTTCGGGACAATTGGTCGGAGAGGCTGGTCGCCTTTTTGACCTCGCCGACGGTGACGGGGATACTGCTGATGGGGGCGCTGTTCTTCGCCTACATCGAGATGCACACACCCGGGTTCGGCGCCGCCGGGAGCATCGCCATCGCGTGCTTCGCCGTCCTGATCGGCAGCCGGTTCCTTGTCGGTATGGCCAACTGGTGGGAGATCGCGCTTCTGGCGATCGGGGTAGTTCTGATCATGGTGGAGGTATTCGTCACACCGGGCTTCGGTGTCCCCGGGATCGCCGGGATTCTGTGTATGGTGGTGGCCCTCCTGGCGATGATTGTCCCCAACGCACCTACCCAGCTGCCGATCCCCAAGACCGCACTGGACTGGGACCTGCTGAGGACAGGGGTTCTGGCGCTGGGGCTGGGGTTTGTCGCCGCGCTTATCGCCGCGGCGATCGCCTCCAAGTACCTCCCGAAGTTCCCCATCGCCTCCAAGCTTGTCCTGGCCGCAGCGAAGGCGTCGACGGCCCCGCCGGCCTCGCCCAAAGCACCAATTCAGCGAATCCAGATCGACGAGACCGGCACGGTGGAAGCGCCGTGCCGCCCGGTCGGAAAGGTACGAATCGGCGACGACCTTATCGACGCGTCCAGCGAAGGTGAAATGATCGAAAAAGGCGCCCTCGTTCGCGTCCTGCGACGCGACGGAAACCGCCTCATCATAGAGAGAGTGACATGATTGGCAAAGTTGCACTGATGTTGGCGCTGATCGCGGCGGGAATGGTTCTGTTCTTGCTGGAGATCGTCACCCCGACGTTCGGGCTGCTGGCGGCGATAGGACTCGCCGCACTGGGTGCGGCGGTGTGGGCAGCCTTTACCATCTCCTCGCTGTTCGGGCTGATAATGGCCGTGGTGCTGATACTGACCATCCCCGCCTACATCGTCTTTCTGGTCCGCCTGCTGCCCAAGACGCCCCTGGGCCGAAGGTTGTTCCTGAAAAGCTCCCCAGACGCCACCGGCGACGCCGCGCCGCAATCCCAGACCCACGAGGCCCTCGTCGGCAGGGAAGGCGTCGCCGAGTCCCTGCTTCGCCCGTCCGGGGCGATTCGCGTGGAGGGAAGGCGCATCATCGCGGTGGCAGAGTCAGGTACAATAGAAAAGGGCGCGAAGGTATTGGTGATACGGGCCAGCGGATCGAACGTAACCGTTCGTGAAATAACCGAGCAACAGTAGCCATGGGTACAAAACCGACTCAAAACCTGCTATACAGGATTTCCGGAAAGCGAGAACAGAGGTATAGAATACATCTGAAAGGATTTGAAGATGGCGACGTTGATACTGGCAGAAGCGGGTAGGACGACTTGGGGTGCGTGGATCCTGTTGGGGTTGGCGGTACTGGCGGGGCTGGTGTTTTTAGGGCTGTTCGGCCCGCTGTTCGGGCTGTGGATCCAGGCCTTATCCGCCAAGGCCGGCGTGGGAATCCTTGAGCTGATCGGGATGCGCCTGCGAAGGGTCAATCCCAACCTGATCGTGCTTTCAAGGATCCAGGCCGTGCGGGCGGGGCTGCAACTGGGCACGAGCGACCTGGAAAGCCACTACCTCGCCGGCGGGCGGCCCATGAATGTCGTCAGGGCCCTGATCGCCGCGAACCGCGCCAACATCGATTTGGGCTGGAAGACAGCAACCGCCATCGACCTGGCCGGACGCGACATACTCGACGCGGTCCAGACCTCGGTTAACCCCAAGGTCATCGACTGCCCCAACCCCGCCTCGGGTAAGACGACCATCGACGCCGTCGCCAAGGACGGGATCCAGGTTAAGGCGCGCGCCCGCGTAACGGTCCGGGCAAACATCGACAGGCTGGTCGGCGGGGCAACCGAAGAGACGATCATCGCCCGCGTCGGCGAGGGCATCGTCACCACCATAGGCTCGGCCGAAACGTACAAGGAAGTACTGGAGAACCCGGACAAAATCTCCAGCACCGTGCTGGAAAAGGGCCTGGACGCCGGGACCGCCTTTGAGATCCTGTCCATCGATATCGCGGACGTCGATGTCGGCGACAACATCGGCGCCAAGCTCCAGGCCGACCAGGCCGAAGCTGATAAGCGGCGCTTCCAAGCCGAGGCCGAAAAACGCCGCGCCATGGCGATGGCACGAGAGCAGGAAATGCGGGCTCTGACGCAGGAAAACCGAGCCAAGGTGGTCTTGGCGGAGGCCGAGATTCCCATGGCGATCGCCGAAAGCTTCCGTAAGGGCAACCTGGGGATCATGGATTACTACCGGCTGCGGAATATCCAGGCCGATACAAAGATGAGAGACACCATCGGCGGCGAATCGAACGATCGGGGAAGCACCAAGCCGCCGGCTAAATAATCGCCAATGACGCACCTACTGACCATAGCGGCCAAGGGCTTCGACTTAGACGACGTGATTCAGTTCGTCGTGATCCTGGGCTTTGTGCTGATCAGCATAATCGGCGGGATCATGCAGAAGCGCCTCGCCAACAAAGAACAAGAGCAGCGCGCCCGGGGCCAAGACGAGGCAAAAGGTCACCGGGGCGTCCAGGCCGCCAAGAGGCCGCCCTGGTTAGTCCGGGAGGAAGTCGAACCTCCCCCCGAGCCGCAACCGGCCCAACCCGTCCGTATCGCAGCGCCTCCGCCGATTCCACGTGCTGACGATGCCATCCGATCCAGCCCGGAGCTTCAGCCGCACCGCGCCCGGGATCCCGTTCAACCACGACCGCAAATTCGCCGCCCTACCAAAAAAACGACGCTGGGATCATTGCAGACCGCCGCGCTGCAGACGAAACAACCTGCCCCACCTCGCCAGCTCGGACCTCGCCCCGCGATGGTGGATCTGGGCGGGGCGGATGAGGCCCGGCGGGCGATTATCTACCACGAGATCCTCTCGCCGCCCAAGGCCCTGCGCGAGGGGGGCGAGATGTGGGAGCTGTAGCGAACGGCCCAGCAGTAACGAACGGAATTTGGAATCATACCGGCCCCCAGGGCATTGGGGGCCGAGTTTTTCAGCGCGGTGTGATACCTTGTGTCTATCGATGATGCAACGCCTGAATCAATTCGACCGGCGCCTCCTGGGGATGCTGGAAGGCGGGCTCGCCCTTGTCCGCGAGCCCTACGCGCACATCGCCGCCCAGCTAGGCTGTCCGCAGCAGAAGGTGCTTGACCGCATACCATCCCTGCGCGGCGATGACGGTCTGATTCGCCGGATTACGGGGATATTCCACGCCGCGGGTCTCGGATACACCCAATCGCTCGTGGCGATGAAGATCGCACCGGATCAGCTCGACGCAGCCGGCGCCAAGGCGGCCGGGCATCCGGGCGTCTCGCACTGCTATGGGCGCGACGATCAGTTCAATCTCTGGTTCACCCTTGCGGTCTCGCCAAGAAGCGCCCTGGGCCTCGACACAACCGTCGAGCTGCTGTGCGAGCTATGCAAGGGGCGGGCCACGATGACGCTCCCGGCGACCAGGCAGTACAAACTCAACGTCCGTTTCGCTGCGCCGACCGGGCCGGCGGCGGCGCCACTCGCCCCCGCCCGGTCAAGTCCGGGTCGACCCGCTGAACCCACAGCACAGCAGATCATCGCAATCCACGCGCTTCAGGAGGACCTACCGGCACGGGGCGACCCCTTCGCGCCGCTGGCGGACAGTGTGGGTCTGGACCCCGACACGCTCCTGGTCCACGCAGCCGATTTTCTGACCGCAGGTTGGATGCGGCGATATGCAGCCATCCTCCACCACCGCGCCGCCGGCGCCAAAGCAAACGTGCTGGTCGCCTGGTGCGTGGACGAGCAGTCCGCCGACAGGGCTGGGCGGATATGCGCCGCGGACCCATCCGTCAGCCACTGCTACCTCCGCACGGCCGGGCAGGACTGGGCCTACAACCTTTACGCAATGATCCACGCCCCCGGCCGCGCCGAAGCCCAAAGAACGATCGGTCAACTTTCGGCAGCGCTAGGCGAGCCCGAACGGGCCCAACTGTGGACACTGAAAGAATACACCAAACGCCGAATCCGCCTGTTTACCGACGCCGAATGCAAATGGGAAACGAGGCACGGGACGTAAAGAGCCGCGATCTTACCCCACACCGCGCCCAGTGCAGCTCAGCTCGAGCTGATCGGGAGTGCTCTGGGACTCCTGGACCGCCACGCCGTCCGCGACTAATTTATCCCAGTGTTTCTGGTTGAAGATGCATCCGGGATCGCCGGCGTGAAGTTGACCGAAGTATGCATCGGCCCTGGCCCGGCAACCCCCGCAGTAACACCGCAGGGCGCAGACCTCGCAGTGATGCAGGCGATCGTCCCGATCGTTGAGGACCTCCCACAGATCGCTGTTGCGGAAGATATCAACCAGCGGCGCTTCTCGCACGTTACCCATCACGCGGTGCGGTAGGTACACGCATGGGGTAACGTCGCCGTTGGGCTCTATGCAGACGTAGGTCCGCCCGGCCCCGCACCCGCCGAGGTACTTCGCCACCACGCGGGCCTTGACCCCGCTGCCACTGCCGGCGTGAGAGCAGGCGACCCGTCCGACGCCCGCGGGGGCGCCGAGCAGACAGATCCGCCCCAACTGCGGGGCCGTCGAGATAATACCGATGCGCCCCTCCTGCATCTTCGCATTGAGCACCGCCAAAAGCTGCTCGCGCTGGGACGGCGTGATGTCGTCGTGGACCATCTTGGCGCCCCTCCCGACCGGAATGAAATTGAAATGCGCGAAGCAGCTCGCCCCGATCCGCTCGGCGAAGGCGATCATGTCGCCAAGCTCGTGGAAGTTCCCCCGGTGCACGCACATTGCGATCCCCAGCCGCAACCCCTCGGTCGCCACGACGGTCTTCGCCCCCCAAACCGCGCGGGCCCACATACCCGCAACGCCCCGAAACGCGTCATGGCGGTCCGGATCCACCGAATCCAGCGAGATCTCCACGTATCGCAGCCCGGCCTCGACAAGCTTATTAGCCAAGGCCGGCGTCATGGTCGTCCCGTTAGTGGCGATCGTCGTGTGGATGTCGTAGCGCTGCGCGCGGCGCAGGACCGGCAGCAAGTCGCCGCTTAGAGTCGGCTCGCCCCCGGACAGAGCGAGCATCGGGACGTAAACGCGGCCCATCTGATCGACAACCGACAGCTTCTCATCCAGCGCCAACTCATCCGCCGGAGGATTGGTGGTGCTGTCCTGGTAGCAGTGCTTGCAGGTGAGGTTGCAGCGATTCGTTAGGTTCCAGACGGCGAACAGCGGCGCCGTAAACCGCTGCGGGCAGGTTAACCCGAACTCGGCGATGCTGCGGGCGACAATCACAAGCCCGCGAACGGTCGGGGCGTGCCCGGCGAGGCGCCGGCGAAAAGTTGGTGCATCCACGTCACCCCGCATGTAATCGATGAAGCGATGAAACAGCCAATACTTGATGCGCTCGGCGCGGCGGGCGGAGGGATTTCGATAGCTGGCGATGATCCGCTCCAGCGAGGTCGGAGCATCGCCATCGTCTTGCGCCAATTTGCCCAGGACCCAGCGAACCTCACTGCGGCCCAGCCAGTCCTCCAGCCAGTGGTGATAGTGAAGCCCCAACGAGCCCGCGGCTGCGCGGCCACCATTACGAACACCGCGTATATATTCGCCGCTGCTGAGCTCGCCGTCTTGGGTTCGATAGGGGCTCTTGTCGGAATTATCGAACCTTGGGTGGGACTGCTCGCGCCGGGCGGGCGAGGCGGCGCAAGAGTGCATAGCTGCGGTGACATAAGAGACGTCCGCGCGGTCCCATTTACTGGGGTCTGTCTGTCCCATCGGCCGCTATGGTATGCGACCCGTGATGGTTATTTCAACGCCCGCCTCCGGGCCGGGCAGCCCGTTTATCACCCCGGCGACGCGAAGCCGCTCGCCTGTGGGCCAATTTGGCTCGACGGTCAGGTTCAACGGAAACCGTCTGGCCGCACCCGGCGCCAGCGTCCAGGTGCCAACGACCATCATTTCCGCCTTCGGATAATGCAGCAGTTCCTCCCAGCCTATCCCGTCGTGGCGGTATATCAGAACGTAGACCGGGCTGGCGGACCTGGCGGTGATGGTGATGGGGTCCTTGCCCTGGTTCTGGGCTGTAATGCGCACGGGGAACGTCTCGCCGACGGCGAATTGCCTCTTGGACACCTCTATACCGAGCACCAGCCCGCCCGATCGGACGATATCGAACTCGCCGCTGTACCAAAGCTCCTGAGCGGTCCGCCCCTTACACCCTGACAGACCGGCAGCCAGAAGAACCAACAAGGAGGTAAAGCACCTCATCTATTCACCCTCCGCCACGCCCTCCGCTTGCGTGATTCGTCCCTGCGACACATACCGACCGCTGCCGGTTAAGCTGCGCTCGACGAAGTCGCGATACCCCGGCCCGCAGTTATGGGTGCAGAACGGCAAGATCCCCAGCGGCGTCGAATACTGAATCACGCATCGTTTGGCGCGCTCGACGTCGAAATTGTAGCGGTCCTGAAAATGCATCCCCGCACACATCAGCGTCCTGTAGGTATACTGCTCGCCTGCCCCGCGGCCGATGTCCTTGTCCAGCAACCCCCAGAGCGATCGGATGAACCGCTTGACGGTAAGCCCCGCCGGAGCAGCCTTGGGGCGGAAGTGGCGTTTGAACATCCGCACGGTACGCCACTTATCCCCCCACGTCGCCCTGCCCCTGCGGCGAATGCGGGCGGCGATACGATTCATATCGGTAAACATCCCCTCGATGTTGACTACGGCCGGGAAGGGGTAAACCGCTCCGTCGGGCGAGACGAGCAAGTACGTCCCGAATGCACAATCCGGATGGGGGCTCGGGCGGACCTTGGGCTTACCGGTCAGGGCCTCGATTATCTGAGCAAGCGGTAAGACGACCGACAGCGGGAACATATCCCGCAGCGGACTGGCGCCGGTCGCTTCGGCGATATCGCCGGCCAGGTCGCCCAGCGTATAGCGTCGCGCGACCCGTTCGGCCTCATCGATCCGCCCGGAGAAGGAGACCGGCTGGAAGCTTATCGCGCTGATCACGTCAATGTTGGCGACCGCAAAGCGGATGATCTCGCCGACGCGATCGTCGTTTATGCCCTTTAGGATCGTGGGGACCAGACAGATCTTCATGCCGGTTCGACGAGCGTTCTCCAAGCAGGCGAGCTTGATTTTCCAAATGCCCGGAAAATTGCGCGTCCGGCGGTAGGCGGCCTCGCCGACGCCGTCAAACTGCAGATATAGCACGTGCACGCCGGCCTCGGCGCAGCGCCGGGCGTAGTGAGCGTCCGCAAGCTTCAGGCCGTTCGTGGCGACCTGAATGTGCGAGAAGCCCATCCGCCGCGCTTGGGCGACTATCCGCAGGAAATCCGGATGGACCGTAGGTTCGCCGCCGGTGAACTGGACCGCCGTGCACGGAACAGGCCGCATGTCCCGCAGGACCTGCAACTGCCGGACGACCTCGTCGTAGTCGGGTTCGTAGACGTACCCCTTGACCCCGGAGTTGGCGAAGCAGATCGGGCAGCGCATGTTGCAGCGGTTGGTCAGGTCGATCTGGGCCAGGCAGGCGCCGGAAAGATGCTGGTCGCACAGCCCGCAGTCGGAAGGACAGTGCCTCCCGCCGCTGATTTGCGGTTCGAGCACACCCGGTTGCTCCTCGAACGTCCAGAACGCGGCCTTCGAATAGAGCAACACGTCGGTGTTGATGCAATCGCGGACGTAACCGTGGTCGGGGCAGGTCTTCTCGATATAGACGGCGGAGTTTTCGACGAAGTATCGCCCCAGGACGATGGCCCCGCAGACCGGGCAGAGCGTCTCGACGGTTCGCGGAAGGCGGCGCAGGACAGGGCGAATGCGCGAGCCCGCGAAAGTATGCCCGGGCGAGCCGGCGAAGTCGCTGCGCCGGACGGTCCAGATGTTGTCGTGATGAACTTCCCGCTTCGGCCCGCAGGCGGGGCACGAGAAAGTCAAGACGATCTGCTTCCCGAGCCGATCGAACACACCCCGGACAACCTCGCCGCAACCCGGGCAGGTCGCTTGCGTGTGAACCGGTAAGGTCCGATACTGATCGGCGAAACGGCGCATGGATTCCCTGAACTGCTGCAACTCACCCGGTACGTCCGACCCGACCGGCGGGGGCTCGTAGATGCCCCCGGGTGATGTGTGAGGGCCACTGCTGTTGTGCTGGACGCGCTCGATCATATCCCGATCAACTCCAACTCGGCCGGGTTCCTGACCGCAAAAAATCACTCATCAAAACACGCGGGGTAGCGCCGCTTTGTTTGCTTGCGCTTTCGATAGCTGCTCGCAAGCTCCATGAAGATATCCAGGTCTCGCTCCATGTTGGAGCTGGTCGCGTCGAAGTAGAAATTGCGGATCGGGATCTCATCATGATCTCGCCCGACGGCGTGGTAGAGGGCCTCGCAGACGATCCCATTCATGCATGAGAAGGGACTTATGTCGATGATCCCGTCGGCGCCCTTGCGGTGCAGGTAGATAGTCTTCCCTATCGACAGGACCATTTCCCCCAGCGCCCCGTCGGCCGGGAGGTAGGGCCACCCCGGCTCGAGGACCTCCTTGTAGATATCGTGCGGTTCTTCGTATCCGAAGAAATCGGCCCCGAAAGGTTCAAGCAGCTTCTGTTCGTCCCGCTTCTGGACGGCGTTTTTGAGGACGGCCGCGAGCATCCCCAGCGACAGCGTCCTACCGTCGCGCTTCAGCAGCGACTTTTGCGACCAGTTGGTGTACCAGACCCATTCGCAGACGTCCGACATCCAGGCCTCCCCGCCGTGGGCCTCGATCCGCCGAACCGCATCATAGTTGCTGAACGTGTTAAGCCTGCAGAAGATCTCCCCGACCACGCCTATCAACGGCCGGTCCTTACTGTATTCGGCGGGCACGGCCCTGAATAGGTCACGCGATTCTCTCAAGGCCCCCACGAGCTGACGGAAGCGCACGGGAAACTTCACCTCCGGCGCCTCCATGACCCGCTCGACAAGCTGCATGCTTTGCTCGAAGGCCTCATCGGCGGCACCTGAGATGGTCTCGTACGGGCGGGTCTTGAGCAGCAACTTCCGCAGGATGTCCGAGGCGACCAGGCCGGACCACAGAGCGCGAATTACCCGCGAGCCGTACTTGCCCAGCCCGTCGTAACTGTTCTTACTGGTCGGGCAGATTACCGGGATATCCCCGTAGCCCAGCTCGGCGAGGACCTGGCGAAGATACGGGGCGTACTGGCCGAAGCGGCACGGGCCCTCGGCCGTGGGCATGAAAAAGGCTGTGCGGTCCGGGTCGAACCCGTCAGAGTTAACGATCCGCAGGAAATCGCCCAGCGTGACCTTCTCGGGGTAGCACTCTTCCCCGGAGCTATAGAGCCCGCCGAACTCCAACGTTTGCTCGTCCGACGGCGGGGTCACGCGCGCCTCAAGCCCCGCGGAACGAAAGACCGCGGCCATCATCCGCGCTCCGACGTAGGTCATCCGCGGGATCCACAACGTCCGTCCCGCCAAGCGATCCATCACCGAATGCGAAGTCATGTTGTTGGTCCCTCGGGCATAGCGAGTTCGTAAGATACCGCAAGCGATGGGCTTTGAAAAGTGCGTGTTTGCGAAGTTACCCGCCGTCCAAGACAGCCAGCGGAGGGATTCGAACCCACAACCCCCGCTTTACAAAAGCGGTGCTCTACCGTTGAGCTACGCTGGCGTCTGTTTCCAATGTACCGAAGGGGCGTTGGGAATTCTAGACGTCAATCAAAAGCGTTCGGCCCCAGGGCCGACGTTATGAGTGGGCGAGTTGCTACTGCTTGGTTGTCCGGGCCGACTTGGCGGGCGGTTGGGCGGGGGCGGCGGGGAGCTGCTCCTGCTCGTGGTACTCGTAGAACGTCTCGTAGCTCCGACGATAATATCCGCCTGCGGTGACGCGAACGCCGTTGACGACAACGCCTACGATATGTGCGCCGACCCTCGTAAGCATATCCCGGGTCCGCTCGACGATCCCGTACGTATTCGCCCCCGCTCGAACGACAAGGATCACGCCGTCGACGAGGCTGCTCAAGACGGACGAATCGGAGACCACCAGTCCGGGCGCTCCGTCAAAGAAAACCTGTTCGAATTGGTCGGTCATCTCGGAAATGATGTTGCGCATCTGATCGGACCCGAGCAGCTCGGCGGGATTCGGCGGCAGGACGCCGGACGACATCAGGAACAAGTCCTTGTCGACCTCTTTTGCAAGATCGCGCCAGTTGGCCTGGCCGGATAGCACGCTGCTTAGCCCGGCTTCGGGGATCTCGGGGAAGAGCTTTCGGATAACAGGCTGGCGGAAATTGGTGTCCACAACCAGCACTTTCCTGCCGGCTTGCGCCACCGATCCGGCGAGGTTCAGCGTAACGGTGCTGCGGCCGTCTTCGGGCATCGGGCTGGTAACCAGCAAGCTCCGCCGCCCGGAAGGGGGCCCGCTGAACAGCAAGCACGTTCGGATTCGCCGGAACGACTCGCTGATCAGGGAGTTGGGATTCGTCATGAACGTCAGGCGCAGATCTTCGATTTCCTCATCCACATCATCCAAATGAGGCACCATACCAAGCGCAGCTAGGTCTATCCGCCTGGTGATGTCCCCGGGAGACTTAACGGAGGTATCGATGACTTCCAGCAGAAATGCCAGTCCCACACCCACCACGATCCCCAAAAAGACCCCCAGCGGAACCATGACCTTCCACTTCGGCATGGAGGGCTTGCGGGGTTTTGCGGCTTGGCGTCGCAGGAATACCGGCCTTTCGCCGCGGTACAGCAACCTGTAGTCCAGCTCCTTTGTCTTGATCTTGTTTATCTGCTCCTCCAGGGCCTCCTCCTGGGCGGCAAGTTGCTTCAGTTGCGCCAGATTTGCCTGGGCGTCGTTCAGCCTGGCCATGAGGGCCTCATATCTATCCTCAACCTGCTTCCTTTGCGCCCCGAGAGTTTCAATATTGCCTTGGTGGAACTGCTTGACGCCCTCCGCGGCGTTCTTCGCCAGCTCATCCTCTTGTCTCTTCATCTGCTCCGCGACACTGTCCAGGCGGTTTTCCAGAGTCCTAACCCTCCTGTGCTGCGGGCCGAACTTGGCCAGAGCGTCGTCCAGTTCGGTGCGGAGATTCACCTGGGCATGGCGCAGCGATGCGAACGTTGGATTGGCATCGACGGCCGCGCGTACCGGGGCCGAGCTGATCAGCGTACCGGCACGTTCCTGTTCCAAGATCTTGTCGTAAGCGGACTGCTCTTCGGCCAGACCAAGGTCCAATTCTGTGCGCGCAACCACGAGACCTTGCAATTGGACATTCAGGACGTTGCGCTGATCCTCGATGTTGGGGATGTCTTCCGGCCTCATCTCGGACATTGCTCTTCGAATCGCATCCAGGTCTGACTGGAGGGTACGTCGTTCGTCGCTCAGTCGGTCAAGCTGCTCAACGCGGTCATCCTTGACGCTCTTGGTGTTGTCTTCGACAAAGGCGTTGGCGACGGCATTGATGATGTCGGCGAGTTCGGCCCGTTCTTTGTTCGTGCTTGCCCTCTCGGTCATTGCGATGCGGACGAAGAAGGTATCCGGGACCGAGGCCACCTTAAGGGCATCGTACAATTCCTGAATGACGTCGCCGCTGGAATACCGGCGGTACCATTTCGTCCTGTTGAGCAGCGGGTCCTCCGTCGCCGCCGCAAGGACTGCGTCCGATTTGATCAGTTGTGCCTGCGACCGGGTCAGCCGGTCCATGATCTGCTTGCTGGGCAGTTGTGCCGTATCGACCATGGCACTTGGTTTGGGCGGGTTGATCTGCAGATAGGCCTCGGCGGTGTAAAACGGCGCGTAAAGCAGCCACAGGATCGTCGCGCCACATGCGATCCCGGCACCGATCAATATCGACAGTATGATCAACCATTTGTGCTTGAGGAAGATACGGACAACGTCTCGGCCGGTCATGCCGCCGGCTCCGACGGGCGCGCGGGCCATACGGCCCAGCCCCCCCGGCGCCTGTGCGGCACGGACGATCTGAGGAGTACGATCTTGCGTCGGTACAACGGTCACTTACTCACTCCCGGCCGATATCCGCTCGAACGCGGCCAATCGCTTCGGTTATGCTCTTCTTGAGCGTATCTTCTTCGGGGCGGTCCGCAACAAGCTCCAAGGCAAGCTGGTACTGATGCAGCGCCTGGCCGTACTGCCTCGTCTGCTCGTAGACCCACCCAAGATGATATCGGTTATCCGGGATGGGTTGGCCTATCTGCAACGATCTCAGCAATTGTCTCTTGGCCTCGTCGTACTGCCCAAGCTTCGCCAGCGTCCATCCGTAGGTATCAATCACGTTTTGATCGCCGGGGCGCAAATCCAAGGCGCGCTTCGCAAGAGGTTCCGCCTTTTGCGGCTCGTCTAATTCATCGACATATATGTATGCCAAGTTGTTTAACGCGGCCATTTCGTCGGGGCGGATTTCAAGCACCGCCAGATACACCTTCTCGGAGTCCTTCCACTGACGCATCTGGGCGTAGGTGATTCCAAGTTCGGAATTGATGGTGACCACCGCCTGAGGCTCATCGGTCAGTTCAAGCGCCTTGTGGTAGGCGATGATCGCCGCGGAGTAATTCGGTCTGCGCTTTTGGAGTTCAGCCTTTTTGCACATGGCGCCCAGCCGGAAATAGATATTCCAATCACCCCTGCGGTCGGCCCAGCGATTGATCTTCTGCGGCGCAAGGGCCAGCCCATAGGCCAGTTCCGCCTGAGCCAGGACGGGCCCTAGTTGGTTGGGGGTGGCAGTTTGCACGGCAGTTATGAATAGCTGTTCAGCTTCGGTGGATTTTCCCTTCTTCGCCAGAGCGGCGGCGCGGTGGGCCTTTATCACCGCCGCCCATTCGGGTTCGTCTTCATACCTCCCGGCGATGCGTATCACGTCATCATACTTTCCGGCCTCCAGTAAGGCCGTCATGTATCCAGTAACAACCGGTCGCGAGCGCGGCGCCATCTCCACGGCCTTGGCGTACGCACTCATTTGCCTGACCAAGTCATTACGCGCGCGCCACATCTGGGCCTCATGCAACACCAGCATGACGTTATCGGGGAAAAGCCTTCTACCCGACCGAAGTTGCGATTCCATCTGATCCCATTTGCCCTGCTGGAGGTACAACGAGACCAACTGTTCGCCCGCCCGTTCGTGGCGGGGGTTGTCCCTCAGGATATCGCGATAGACCTGTTCCGCCTGCGTCAACTCGCCAAGGGTCCGACACACAGCGGCCAAGTCCATTGACAACGCGACGGCATCCGACAGCTGCAGCGACTTCTGCAGATCTTCTTTGGCCCGGGCAAACTCCCCGCGCTCGACGCGCAGCTTCGTGCGATACCTCAGCGGCAACAGCGAATCCGGGTTCATTTCGATCGCACGGTCAAAGAGGCTTTCCGCCTTCGACAGTTGCCTCTGCTTCCAGGCGATGATGCCCTTCAGCGTCAGGCCATGTGCGTCGGTTGAGTCAGCGGACAGGATGGCGTCTATCCGCTTCGCCGCCTCGTCGGTCTTACCGGATTCTATCAGGTACAGGATCAAGTCTTTCCGGGCGTTTTCGGGGTTAGGGGGATTCAGTTGCAGGTAGGTTTCCATAGCCCCCACCGCTTCGGCCCAACGTTGCTGCTTCGCCAGGTACTGCGCCTTGGCAAGATACCCATCGGGCAGGTTTGGATCGCTTTCGATGGCCTTGCCAAGAGCCGCCAAGGCCTGTTCGAGGCTGTAGAACTGCAGGGAAGTGCTCCAGGCGATCCATATCTTGGCCTTATCGGCGGGCGTTTGGGCTTTTGTCAGAAGCTCCGAGAAGATCTTGTCCACCAGGGAAGATTTTTGGGCTCTGATGTAGTACTCCGCCAGCAACTTTGCGGCCCCGATCTTGTCGGATGCGTTGTCGTAAATGTAGCGATACGTCTTCTCGGCCTGGCCAAATCGTTCCATTCGCTCGTACAAAACCGCCAGATGGTAACGATTGATCAAATCGTTCGGCTGGCGCTTTGCTATCCTTTCCCGCTTGGGGATTATCTTCGCGGCGATGGTCTCGTCAGTGGCGTTCTTCTCCTCGTAATTGAGGTAGCTTTGGCTGACGTAAGGGTTTCGGCGGCTCAAGGGCAACTGATAAGCCCGGCGAATCCATCTCTCGTGCTCTTGCCATTTGTTCTGTCGCTCTGCCACGCGCGCCAGTCCGATTATGGCAGCGGCGAAGCCGGGGTCTCTTCGTTCGGCTTCGGCGTAGGATTCTCGGGCCCTCACAAATTGCTCGGTCGCCAGGTAGCACTGACCGATCGCAACCCAGGCTGTCTTAAGCTCAGGCCGCCTCGCCAAGAGCTCCTGCAGCGCTGCAATTGCCGATTCGTACTCGCCCTTGGCCTGGGCCAGCCGAATTCGCACACCGGCACCTTCCAGACCGTCGACATCGGCCTCGGCCGCCTTCTCGGCGTATTGCTCCGCCAGCGGCCAGTCCTTCTGACGGGTGGCGTAGGTGAACATCTGCTGAATCAGGACCGGTGAATCCGGATCGAGCCGTTCGGCTTCTCGCAGGTAAGTCAGCTCTCGCCGGGCATTGCCGACAATCGCGCACGCATTGGCTTTCGTCAGTGCAGCTGACAACAGATCGTCGGCGAACTTCTTGTCGACCCTCTCCAGAAGCATCTCGAAGCGCTTTTCGGGATCGGTCTCACCCAGCCTCGCCATCTCAAAGTCAATATCTTCGTTTTCCCCAAGGCGAGCCCTTGCTGCTGCAAGGAGCTTCACCGCCTCGTCCCGTCTGCCGTCGGATGCGTACATCCTGGCCAGCTGCACGACTACCGGGACATTTTCGGGCGCCTTTTCGTACAGTTCCACCAGAAGTCCTATCGCCTGATCGCGCTGTTCCTCGGCCCACAGCCTCTGCGCCCGGTCCAACAGGACCGCCATAGCTTGACGGCCCACCTTTCCTTCCACCAACCCCTCCGGCGCAGCGGCGGAAGCTTCAAGGACGGCTTTGAGCTGAAGGGCCTCGGGATTGTTCGGATCGATCCTCAGCGCTTCTTTGATCCAGTTCAAAGCACTCTCATACCGCCGATACTCTATCTCGCGGCGGGCCTTCAGCAGCAGTGCAGGCGGATGCTTTCGCTGAGCGGGTGTCGCCAGGATCTGATCGACAATCCTGTCACCCTCCCCTGGATTCCCCTGCAGCTCGTAGAGTCGCAACAGCAATGTGGCGGCCTTCGGATCCACCACGCCGGTCTTGAGGAACGCGTCATGCGCCTGGCGCAGCAGGTCCACCGCCTCAGACAACCTGCCTTCCATGAATGCGATCCGCCCGACGATCTTGTTGCGCTGCCGGCTGCGCGGGGCGGTCTGTTCCACCTGCTGGAGGCAAGCTCTCACTTCCGTCATCAGCGTCTCGGTATCAACACCTTCCGACTCGACCATGTCCAACAGCACGTTGGCCAGGAGGTAGTTCAGCTCCGCCCTAGCTGCTCCAAGGGGGCGCAGCTGCCGTTTGGCTTCCTCATCCTCGCGCCCGGCCAGCTCTTCGGCTTTCCGTTCGACGGCTGAAAGGCCCTCGCGCAGCACTGAGCTGGCTTCGTCGGGCTGCCTCTGGGAGATGCGGAGCTGCGCCTCCAAGACATAGACCTTTTCGTCGGTGCTGTCGACCTTCTTGGCCTCTTGAAGGGCTTCGAAGGCTTCGGCGACATTGTCGGCGGCGTAATGGAACTGCGACAACTCGATGTATCCGGCCGCACTTCCGGGTTCTCTGCGGATCGCCTCATCGATCTGTGCACGGGCGGCGTCCCGCTTTCCAGTACCGCGAAGATATCTGGCGTGAGCGATGCGCATGTCGGCGCTGTCGGGGATAGTGGCAATTGCCTCGGCGAAGGTGGCCTCGGCCTCATCTCGCTTGTCCACCCGCAGAAGGAACCCAACCATCGCCCGCCAGTAGTCGACAACATCACCCTTGAGTTTGACGGCCTCTCGGAGATCCTCCAGCACGCTGTCTATCCATTCCCCTCCCATTGTCTCCGCCAACTCCATCTTGGCCCGTCCGCGTCTGAAGTACGTGGCATGATCATCCGGAACAAGCTCGAGCAGCTTGTCGGCCTGCTCGATGTACGGACGCCAGCGGCCGGCGCCACTGGCCTCCGACCACAACAGCTCGCACAAGTACCGTTGCGCCTCGGTGTACTTCGGATCCAGACGCAGCGCCACTTCCAAGGCTCCCCTGCCGCGACCGTACTGCTGAATCACGTCAGATCGAGTGAGCTCCGGATCTTTAAATGCCCAATCCACGCTGGTGCGAGCCAAGTCGTAGTAGTATTTCGGGGCGAGTTCATGGCCGGCCTTTTCCGCCTCTCCGGCGGCGGCGCCATAGTACTTCACGGCTTCACGGTAGTTCCCGGCCTGCAGCTCCTCCTCAGCCTTGGCCGCCAAGGCCGTCGGGTCTTTTGGCAAACGGGCGATAACAGCCGCCAGCACACCAACCGCCAAGATCCCGCCCATAACCGACAATAAAACCACCACACGCTTGTTAAGTTTCTTCCGCTTAGCCATTTGTATCCTCAGGTTTTCACTAGTTCTTTAATCCGGCGCCCCAGGGCCTTCGGCGTCCAGTCTTTCAATTTCACTGTGGGTCGGCAGAACCCGCAGGACGGCTGGGAGGAAGACATTCATAAACTTCTCGGCCTCTAAATCGGCCTCGGCGGCGCTTCCGATCCCACCGGACCCGGAAGGAGCAAACGGGGCGAACTGAATCTTCGCAAAAAAGCAATGACGGACCCACGGATACGACAAGGCCAGACGGACGCGCTCCCACCGCGTCTCGGGCACACCATTCAAGCTGAAGGTATAGTATTCCGCCCCGCCTTCGGCAGCAAGCCCGCCAACGCTTCTCCTGCGGAAATGGACCCGTCGGAATTTGACCGCATCGTCCCAGCCCGCCCGGGCAGCGGGAATGTTGAACGAGATATTCTTCCTGTCCAGCACCTCCACGCCGCCAGCGGTCAGACACCGCTCCGGGACGTGCGGAACGTTGTCACGCATCCCAGTGTAGTAATAGACCTCAAGCCGCCAGTACCGATACGGGCTGTTCCGGTCGGACATCCGCGTATCTTCATAGACGCGGTTGACGTACCAGTTGCTGCGTCGAAGCGGATATCGATCCTTATCGTAACTGCTACCCAGGCCCAACGCCCGCATCATGTCCTCGTCGAAGATTATCTCCCCACCATCGATAAGCTTGAAGGGCCCGAGGCGTTGGGGAAACGTCAAGAGCCTGAAGTCGCGCGAGACGCCAGTACCCTCGGGCCAAGGGACGGGCTGCCTGTCGGCCCGCTGAAAGGCGTGAATCCCAGCGGCCACGCATAGGAGGAGAGCTGCGGCAATCAGAAAATGCGCGTTCGCCTCGCACCACCCCCCCACGCCGCGGCGGCGGATGCGCTTCTCAGTACTGTCCTTGCTTTGTCCCGTCATGTCGAAGACCCCTCCGCCGGCGCGTCGGGCCCCGGCGAGCCTTCCTCGTCCACCTCGCTGTACAGACTATTCAGAATCCACCCAACCACCCAGAGCATCAGAAAGGCCGGAACCAACATCAACATGCCCGTAAACTCGTGCATGAAATCCTGCCCAAGCTCCGGTAAGTCCAGGTAGTACATCGAGCACGTAATCGTGACCCGAATCACGTTGCAGGCAATCGCCACGGGCACGCCCATTACCACCACGATTATTCTTTGCCAGATCGGCCTTTCAGCAAGATAGGCCATCGCCACGCTGAGGGCCAAAAACGCCATCAACAGTCGCACGCCGCTGCAGGCTTCTTCAACCATCAGCGGATACCACTGACCGCTTGCGCTGCGGAGCGTCAGCTTGGACGCCTCCACTTCAATACTTACCCCGAAAAGCTGGATGATGTTCGCCGAGAATTTGGCGGCAAGGTTCTGCAGCGGCAGCGCGATGCGCCCGTAATATATCCCGGGGACCGGCATGGCGAACACCAGAAACAAAATAGGCAGCCACGTCAGGCGCAAGATCCCCCAACCACCCAGATACAGCACCAGTCCCATCGCCAGCAGGACCATGGTCACCTGGGAAGACCAGGGATTTCGAATCCAATAGGACAGCACCTGCCCGACGCCGGCAGCGACGATCACCGCCAAGCCCCAAGGGCTGCTGCGGCGCCTCGCCAGAAGCAGCTCGGAGCGTCGGACGTATAAAAGATAAAGGCTGAACAAGGGAATAATGAACCCGTGCGACCAGTTCGGATCGTCCAGCCACCCGCGCACAAGGATCGGAAACTGGCGGTAGTTCATCGCCACTACGACCCCGGCGAGTATGGCGATCTTGGCGACGGTGGTGATCGGGAGGCTTTGGCGAAGGGAGATCGCCTCCGGTTGGGCCACCATATCGGCCAAAGAGCCCGCAGCCTGTCCAGCCGCGGGCGCCTGCTTTTGAGGACTGTCCGTCATCTTACAAACAAGCATCCCACCCCGGCCCATTATAGCCGGGTAAAACGGTTGGACCTAGGCGTACCATAAAGCAGCGGCTCGGAGAAGTTCCGGTCGTAGATGAACCCGAACCCGTACGTCATCCTGAACGCGTTTCGCACCACCGCGTAGAAGATCGACCGCACGTCCGTGCCCACGCAGATCATGTCATCTGGTTTGAGGAATATATCGGGTTCCTCGCCCCGGAACATGGCTTCGATGTTAAGTGGGATCGTCTGCTCCTGGTAATGGCCCACGCGCCGGATGAGGATAGCATTCTCCGGCCAGGCGAGCAGATTCATGTTCCCGGCCGACGTGACCGCCTGCTTGACCGTGACCCTGCGCCCGCTAAGCCTAAAGACCCCGGGATGTGACACTTCTCCCATGACGTAGTACTCACCGACATCCAGCCACGGCACCTGGATTATGTCGTTATCGCGAATCACGATGTTCATTCTGGGATCGCCCATGTTCAACTGGCGCAGGTTGATGGCGATGATCCTCGCCAACCCGGTCTTGTCCATCGCCAGCCACCCGAACGGATCGTCCGCCTCCAGTGGCGCCGGTGCCGGCGGGGGTCCAGCGACCGGAGGCTCAGGTGCAACCGGCTCGGCGGGAGCAGTCTCAATAGCAGGCCTGGTCGGGACAACCGGCCGAGTCACCGGCTCGGTCGCCGCTGTTGGGGCGACGGGGGCTCTAATCCACCGCCCGTTGGTGTAGGTCCACTCGTAATCCGGAGCTTCGCCGTCTTCATCGCCCAGGCGGGCAGGACGTGGCGACGACCCACCGATAAGCTCGGCCATCTCGCTGAAGCAAAACAGCTCAGACAAGGGCGGAGGTTCGGTGTGAACCGGTTTGCTTACGCGTCCCGGGGACGGGACGAGCTGCTCCAGTTCCTGGATCGCCTCGTCGCGGGTTTGCGGTTGGGGCTTGGGCTCCTGCGGCTCGGGTGCGGGGACGGCCTGTTTTGTTTCCGGCTCGGTTGGCTCGGGCGAGGAGGGGGCAGTCGGTTCGGCCTGAGGAACACTCGGCTCGGGCGCCGGGGCAAACAGTTCGTCCGGGGCCAGTGGAGTCATTGTCGGTTCGGGCGCGGGGGCAAACAGTTCGTCCGGGACCAGTGGAGTCGTTGTCGGCTCGGGCGCGCCCGGCAGTTCGGGTAGTTGGGGCAGTTGGGGTAGCTCGCCTGGTTCGAGCTCTATCTCGGGCGGTCGGGCGCCGGCGCGTCGAGCCCGCTCGGGGCGAATGATGTAGATATAACGAATATTCTGCTGCACCACGTCGCCCGCCAGTGCCAGCGCCTCCATCAGCCGCATGTCCGGGCGAATTATATTGTACGTGTTGGGTCTGTCCACCGCGCCGCGGATGGAGAATGTGCTCTGCCGCCGCGCGATAACCATGACCGAAACGGTCGGATCCAGCAGGATTTCCGGACTGTAAGAATCTTTGATCACCTGGATCAACTTATCCTTGGTCCGGTCGGCGGCCTTTATCCTCTGCGGGACCAGGGGCAGATCGATGTACCCACTTTCGGTTACCTGACGCTGAACGGGCGTCTCAAGGCCTTCCTGGAAAAGATCGAGTATGCGCACCTCGAGGATATCCGAAGGTCCGATCACGTAGTCCTCGTCGGAGTACTCCAGGTCCTCCATTTGGGGGAAGGTCGCGTTCGGGACCAACTCGTCGACCTGGTCGACAACTCCTATGCTGGGTAAGATCGGGTTGATAGGCATCCCGTCGCCGGCGGGCTGCCTGACTACCTTCTCAGGTCCGAGCAGCCTGGTGCGGTCCGTCTTGAAGAAGTCTTGAGCCATCTGGCCAACCTGGGCGCATCCGCCCAGGCAGAGCGACACGGCCAGGATCCAGATTGCTACAGGGTTATGTGCAGCGTTTGGTCCTATCACCACAGATCTTCCCTACACTGATATCCCAATACGATTCGGAACTGCGCGTCCGGCGTGGCGGCGGTTAGGGTCTTCCCAAGACGTCAGTAGACGGAAGGTACCCAAACGCAGAGGCGCATTTGCCACAGACGACCATCCATGTCGCTTAAGAGGGTGCATTCCTTTTGGCACTTTCACAACTCCTCCGACCTGCGCTGCGAAAAGGGGACGGGCGCAGGCGAAGGACATCTTTGAAGGATTATCGGCCATCCATTCCTCCATCTTTATAGAATGTAAGGGCTTGGCGACGTTGTCCCGTCGGCGGGGCCCTCCGGTTTTCTGGTCCCGGCCAGCGGCAGTTTATACGTCGCGACCCACCCGAAAGGTTCGCCGAACAGAGAAATTATCGACTTGCGGATTCGGCCCACAGGGGCGGGCGGGTGGTTCGTCAAACGCCCCGGGTACTGATCAGACGCCGGTGACCCTTTCGACAAGTGCCCGCTTGAAGCCCATCAGGATCGGACTGGCGACGGCCACCGACGAGTAGGTCCCGAAAACGATCCCCGCTAGCAGCGCGAAATTGAACGCGTGCATCCCGGGGCCGCCGGCGACGTACATGATCAGGACGACCAGGAACGTCGTGGCCGACGTAAGCAGCGTCCTGGGAAGTGTTTGGTTGATCGCGGCGTTGATTACCTCTCCGGATATGGTGGCCAGCTTCCCGCGGTTCTCGCGGACCCGGTCGAACACGACGATGGTATCGTTGACCGAGTAACCGATGACGGTCAGGATGGCAGCCACGATCGCCAGGTCGATCTTGAACGATCCTATCCCCAGCGCCTGACCAACGACCGTCTCGTGCATCCAGCCCGACGCCGCCAGCAGACCCACTACGATGATCACGTCGTGGATCAAGCAGACAACCGCAGCCAGGCCCCATTGGATCGAACCAAACCGCAGCCACAGGTACAGCACAATCGCCAGCCAACTGACGACGATCGCAAAGATCGCCCTTTGGACGGCCTCGCCGGCGATGGCGGCGTCGAAGTTCGTCGCTAGCATCGCTTCGCTGCGGTTAAGCGCTGCTCCCAGCAGCTGTGACTCGTTTTGGGCGAATTGGCGCCACGCATCGGGTGTTTCCGCCGCCGTCGCCTCGCCCGGGCGAACGAAGATCGCGAAGCTGGAGTATCCTTCCCTCCCGGCGCTGCTCAGACCGATCACCTCGGTCGGGTTCAGTTGCCCCCCGAAGTCAGGCTGGTATCGCATGTCGCGGATTCGCTGCCGCAGTTGCGCCTCGCTCAGCGCCGGGGTCACATCGCCGATCACCAAGAGAACCCCGTCCTTGAAATCTTCAAAGATGTCCCAATAGGGCGAGTCGGGCACCGGGGCGACGCGCGTCAGGCCGTCGTCGGCGACGGTCAGGCCAAGCTGGGCCACCTCGCCCCCCCCCTTGACGAGTGCGAAGTCGCATGCCGCAATTTGCTGAAGCTGCTTCCCGAACGCCTTGCGGGCCGTCTCCCGAATCAGCGACAACGTCGTCTCGGTCGTGGAGACCTGATATGAATTCGACGGGAGCGTCTCGGCCAGATGGGCCGCCGTCAGCGCCCCGTCGCCTTCGGCGCCGAGCTTCGCGAAGAACTCTTCGTCGCGACCGCGGGCCAACCACTCCTCCAGCGTGATCTTCCCATCCTGGTCCGTGTCGTGATCGCGCATGAACTCGACTGCGCGGTTGGGATCTATCTGCTTTTCAACGCGGGTGGTGTCGGCAAGCTTAGCGTATCGGGGGTCCTGGACCCGAAGCTGGCGGGCCTGGGCGACGAATAGGTTGCTGACCAGCGCGTCGTTGGGCAGCTCGCCGCCGATCAGCGCGTCGTCCTTGAATTTGACGATCGCCTGCGTCCCGGCCGAAAACTCAATCCCCAGTATGTCCCCGCCCTGCCAGACCAGCGACGCCATCCCCATCACCACCAGCAGCGCCGACAGGCCCCAAAAAAAATACCGCTTGGACAGCCAGTTGACGCGCGGAATTCCCATCAGGCTCAGCATGAACACCGGCCGCTTGAGCAGCTTGGTGTCCAGAAGGAGCTGGAAGACCCAGCGCGTCACCACAAGGGATGTAAACATGCTGAAGCCCACGCCCAACCCCAACGTGATACCGAACCCGCGGATTTCCTCCGTCCCGATCCAGGCGAGTATCAGACACGTAATGACGGTGGTGATGTTGGCGTCGAATATAGCACTGAACGCCCGCTCGTAGGCGTTCTTCAGGCACATGCGGACGGATTGGCCCTTGAGTTGCTCCTCTCTGAGCCGCTCGAAGATCAGGACGTTGGCGTCGACGGCGATACCAATCGTCAGGATCACCCCGGCGATTCCCGGAAGCGTAAAGACGGCCGACAGCAAGCTCATGGCCCCCAGCACCAGGATGATGTTCAGCAGCAGCGCCACGTCGGCGATGAACCCGCTGAGGAGGTAATAAATCAGCATGAACCCAGCCACGGCGATCAGGCCCCAATACGCCGCCCGGATTCCCATCCGCCTGTTGACCTCGCCGATCGACGGTCCGAAGGTGTTCTCGGAGACCGGATCGGGGTTCAACCTGGCGGGCAGCGACCCGGCCTCCAGCGTGCGGATCAGCTCGTCCACTTCTTCGCGGCTGAACCTCCCGCTAATCTGGCCGCGGTCGGATATGGTCGTCCTGACAACAGGCGCCGAATACACCTCATCGTCCAACAGGATCGCCATGTAGTTACCGACGTTCCCACCGGTAAGCTTCGCCATCCGTTTTGCGCCCGGCTCGTTCAGCCTGAACCCAATCGCCAGCCGGCCGAACTCGTCGATGTCCTCATGCGCCTTGGTGAGCTTCCACCCGCCGGCCCTGCGGTCGGATAGCATTACCTTACCGCCCTGGTTGCACAAAAGGATATAGTCCTTGGTTCCATAGCTTCCCGTCACCAACCCGGAGAACTGGCGGGCGTCTTCCCGTATGGCAAACCACTGCATCGGCGCGTTGCGCCGGCGCGGGGCTTCGGGGCCTTCCGTCTGAAGGGCTTCGAGATACTCGTTGTACTCCTGTCCGGTGAGACGGTATCCGGCTTCGCCGCCGACCATCTCGGCCGGTAAGCCCGGCGCGACGCGGAACTCCAACACCCCGGCCTTGGCGATAAGCCTCTTGAGGTCGGCGGGGTCTTCCAGGCGCTGGCGTGCGTCGGCCCAGGCCTCGTACAGTTGCACCAACGTGTCGATCTCGTCCGCACGCGACGGATGGGTTTGGCGCAGCCTCGCCAGCTCGGCGGTGCGCGTCTCGCGACGGCGGTCGATTTCCGCCTGCCCGCCTTTTCGCTTGCTCAGCGCTTCGGCCTCCGAGGCGCTGACGTAGTTACCCAGGATCGTCTGCATCTTGGCAGGATCGATATTCCCATCCAGGACCGCTTTATGGGCCTCCTGGTACTGGCTTTTGGCGGAGACGAACTTATCCACCGCTTCGGAAAGCTCGGGGGTCAGCTTATCGCCCTGCCCGCCGCCGGCGTCGGCGGCCTTGGCGGCGATTTTGTCTTTGGTCTGCTCGGCGGCGATCATCCGGTCGTAGGCGCCGGCGACGCCGGCGAGACGTTCGGCCTGATCGGGCGCTTTGGCGACCAGGCGGGCCAGTTCGGTCGCTCTGCCCTCACCGCTGGAGCGGCACAGGCGAATGATGTCGCTGCGGCGGATGTTGCTTCTGCCCAGCTCGTCCATGGCGCGGCGGAAGGAGTCCTTGGCGTTTTGGGTCTTCTCGCCGGCAGCGGGCATGCGGACCTCGATGCGGCTTTCGCCCAGCGGGTGCCATTCCAGCGAACGCAGACCCTCCGGGTCGATCCGGTCCTTCAGTATCCGGATGATCCGGTTGATCAGATCGCCGCGGGCCTTGCTTTCGCCCTTCAGCACCTCCAGCTGCTCGGCGTCGCGGTCGATAACCTCCCTAAGCTGCTCGACCTTATCCGTCTGCCCGGCCGCTTCGGCTGCTTGCAGCTCGTCTCGGCGGTCCTTTAACGACTTGGTGAGCCGGTCGATCTCAGGTCTGTTGGTGCGGACCTCAAAGACCAAACTGTGACCGCCGCGCAGGTCAATTCCCTGCTTCAGCCCGCCTCCGAAGAACAGAGACCCAAGACACACTGCAACCAACAAGGCGACGAACGAAAACTTCAGCGGAAGGTTTTTTGCATTCATGTTCAGATCCAACATACCCCCCGTCGCACAGCGGCGCGGGGCTCTACCATGTTATGAGTTAACTCGTCCCGTCGGCCCGCGTTAGGATAGCGCGGACGCGCCCAAATAAGAACAGGGCATTGTCGACGAGCTTAGCAGATCGGTCAAGCAAAAGATCAGCGGCGCAAGGTCCGCCAAAGCACGCGCTAGGTCCACCACAAGCCCACGGTAGCTACGTAAAAGCCCACGGTAACTATAAAAAAGCCCACGGTAACTGCGTAAAAGCCCACGGCAGGCCTGCCGTGGGCTTAAACAAGCGCGCCGTGGGCTTGAACAAAGCGCGCCGTGGGCTTTCCATAACGTCACGAAAACCGCTTCGCCCGTGCACTTGTGTCTCGGCACGGCGCGTGTACCGATTAATGATTAAAGTGCCTCGCCCCCGTGAAGATCATCGCCAAGTTCAGTTCATCCGCCCGGGCGATAACGTCGTCGTCCTTCTTTGACCCGCCGGGCTCGATCACGGCCGTGGCGCCGATATCCACCGCCCAGTCCAGCGAATCGGGGAACGGGAAAAACGCGTCCGACGCCAGAACGCAACCGGCCGGGTCCACCTCGTGCCCGCCGCCGTAGCCCCGAGCGATCTGCCCGGCCAGGCGAGCGGAGTTGACACGGCTCATCTGGCCCGCGCCGGCCCCCAGCAGCGCCCGGTCCTTCGCCAGCACGATCGCGTTCGACTTGACGTGCTTGCAGACCAACCAGGCGAAACGCATGTCGCAAAGCTCGCCTTCCGACGGTGCGCGTTTGGTTACAACCTTCCAGTCGCCCTCGTTGCAGCCCAAAAGGTCGCGGTCCTGGACCAACATCCCGCCGACCACGTACTTGAGGGCCTTCTCGCTGTTGCGCTGGGACGTTAATTCGCCGACCTCAAGGATCCGCACATCCTTACCCCACCCGTCCCGAGCCTTGATGAGCTCTATGGCGCCCTCGTCAAACCCGGGTGCGATGACCATCTCCGCGTAGAAC
>DAOVQV010000089.1 GCA_030628445.1 Phycisphaerae bacterium
CGTCACCGGCCTGTCGCATCTCCAGGACGGGATTGGACTGAAGCTCAGCCTCGATGCGCTCCTGCAGCGCCATCATCGGAAGCTGGAGGATCTCCATTGCCTGGATCATCCTCGGAGCCAGCTTCATCTGCTGCTCCAGGCGCATGTGTTGTGTCATGTCCAGTCTCATGGAAAACCTAACTCAAACCCGCTTCCAGGCGGTTATTCAGTAATACGGTTATCAGTAAACCTCGCGACGTGCGGCATCCGACGGGTGCTTAAGCAAACCACGAACTCACCAAGCATTCACCGCACGGCCAAGACCAGCGGACGCAGGCCTCCATACCATTCTAACCGCTTTAGCGGTCCCAGCAACGCTGATAAGCAAAACAGCTTCGGTCCCCTCCTTATATCGGAACCGCGGACCGACCGGTTTACAAAACCCCTTGCGAACGTCCCAACAAGGCACGAGGGATGACTTTTAGCAGCAAAGTGAATGTGCTCTAGAATTCGCGTCGCTCGTTGATGGCGTCGGAGAGGATGGACGTGTTGGCGTATTCGATCTGCCCGCCGGTCGGTAAGCCGCGGGCCAGGCGAGTGACCTTGGCGCCCAGCGGCGCGACGACAGACGCCACTGCAAGTGCGGTGGCGTCCCCGGCGACGTTTGGGTTGGTAGCTAGGATCACCTCGTTGACGTCGCCTTCCTTTACCCGCCGGCCCAGCGCCTCGATGGTCAGGTCCTCCGCCTCAGTCCCCTCCAGCGGGGCGACGTGACCCATCAGCACGTGGTAGACGCCCTGGTAGGCCCCGGTCGATTCCAAGGCGAGCAGGTCCTTGGGCTGTTCGACCACGCAGATCGTCCCGGCGTCGCGGCGGGGATCGGAGCATATCGAGCAGATCTCTTTCTCGGTGAGGTTGAAGCAGATCTTGCACGGCCGGATGAGCTTCTTGACGTCGCGGATCGCGTCGGCCAGCGCCAGCGCCTCGACCTCATCGGACTTGAGAATATGAAACACCAGCCGCTCCGCCGTCCGCGCGCCTATCCCGGGGAGCTTACCAAGCTGCGCCATCAATCGTTCAACGGGCTCTGCGTATTTAGCCATGGGACGCCACCTCGTAACCGGTTACCAGTAATCTGTAACCAGTTATCGATCAACAATCACCCCAAAATATTTGGGAAGCACCCCAGACATCCCGACCCCTCCTACCGGGTACGCATTACCGGGTGCGGATTACCGGTTACCGATCGCTCGTGACTGATCAGTTCACGGGATCAGCTCTTGCATCCCGGGCAGTTGCATTCCGCCGGTCAACTTCATCATCGCCTCTTGAGAGGCTTGGGAGGCTTTGTCTTGACCGGCCCCGACCGCCGCCTTGATCAAGTCCTCCAGCATCTCGCCGTCGCAATCGTCGCCGGTGAGATACTCCGGGGCGATCTTGATATCCACCAACGCCAACTTGCCGTTGACCGTCGCGGTTACCACCCCGTCGCCGGCGGAGGCCTCATACGTGCTGGCCTCCATCTCGGCCTTGAGCTGGGGAAGCTTCTGCCGCATCTGAGCGGCCAGCTTCATCATCTTCCCAAGGTCGCCGAACATCTCGTCTCCTTCAGAGCAATTTAAGATTTTCTGTTCCGTCCTGGCCGGCTGTGGCTTCGGCTGACTTGCGTCAGGCTGTATCGGCAAGTACGCCGGGTTGCCTGCTTCGCCTTCCTTGTCAGCCTTGTCCTCGCTCGGCCATCACCGAAACATTAAACCTTAAGGTACTCTATGCCGCGAACCACCTTCGCAGAAACCAAAAGAAAACTCCTCCCGCTGGTGGGGCCCGTTGGAGTAGTCCGCGGTTATTCGGTCGTGTTGTTTTCCTCCGCCGGCTCCGGGACGTTGGGGTCTTTCTGCATGTCGATAATCTCGCCGCCGAACAGGCCCATGACCGCTTGGACGGCCGGATCTTTGGAAATCTCGTTCTTATCGGCCGTGCTCAAAACCTGCGGCTGGGCCGCGGCGCCGGCGGCGGCGGGCTTACCCGACGAGACAAACTCACAGCGAATCGGCCTGGACGCCAATTGCGTCAGGGCAGAACAGACCGCCTCATACATCGGCCCGGCGCAGCGGGCCATCAGCGTCTCGTGGGCGGTGTCGAAGGTGAGCTTGAGCGTATCGTCGGCGAATCCGGTGACGCTTGCAGCCCTCAAGGCGCCGGCCACCTGCATCTGCCTTCGGGCCAGAAGAGACTCGATCAGCACCGCCCAGTTGGCGGACAGCCAATCCGCCTCCCATTGGATCTGGACATCCATCGCCGGACGGGCGGGGGCGGGGGTAGGTGTGATAAGCCGGCCCTGAGCGGAACCAGCGGCGCTATCCGCGCGCGGCCCGCTCACTGGGAGATTTTTTTTTTGCCCGGGCGAGCCGCCCTTACCGCCCGCCAGATTCTCCAGCCGTTCGATGATGGCGTCGGCGGCGATGAACTTCTCCGCCTCGGCCAATCGCACGACGACGGCCTCCAGCAGCGCCCGGGCCAGGGAAGATGTCCGCACGGCCCGCCCCGCCACCTGCAACATACCTACCGCCTGGACCAGCGCGGGCGTGTCGAACCGCGCGGCCAGTTCGGCGACGGCCTTTCGCTGCGTATCGGGAAGCTCGATCAGCTCGGTCTCGGACCCGCACGTAGAGGCGATCATCATGTTGCGAAACACATCGCCCAGCGCGGCCGCCGCGACGGGCAGCGTCACACCGCCTCCAAGCACACCGGCAAGCTCGCCCAGGGCGGCGGCCGAGTCGCCCTCGGCGATCGCGCGGACAATCGCAACCGTCCGCTCATCCGACGGTGTGCCCAGAACCGCGACGACGTCTTCGTCGGCGACCTTGCCCGCCCCCGACGCCAGCAGTTGATCCAGCAGAGAAAGCCCATCCCGCATCGAACCCGCGGCCGCACGGGCGACCCGAAACAGCGCGTCGTCGCCGGCCTTGACCTTCTCCACCTTGCATATCCTCGCCAGGTGCTCGGCAATCAGCCGCGTCGGGATGTCGCGGAAATCGAACCGCTGGCAGCGCGAGACGATCGTGGCGGGGACCTTCTCGACCTCCGTCGTCGAGAAGATGAACTTCACGTGCCCGGGCGGTTCTTCCAGCGTCTTGAGCAGCGCGTTGAAAGCCTCCTTCGTCAGCATGTGCACTTCGTCGATGTAGTAGACCTTGAACCGCGACCTGGCCGGACGGAGGATCACGTTGGCGCGAAGCTGGCGGATCTCGTCGATCCCGCGGTTGGACGCCCCGTCGACCTCGACGACGTCCACGTCGTCCCCGCGTCCGATAGCGACGCACGCGTCGCACTTACCGCACGGCGTCGGCGTGGGCTCATCGGCGGATAGGCAGTTCATCGCCTTCGCCAGAATCCGCGCCATGGTGGTCTTGCCCACCCCCCGCGTTCCGGTAAACAGATACGCGTGAGCAACACGCCCGGACTTGATGGCGTTGACGAGCGTGGTGGCGATAGGATCCTGCCCGACGAGTTCATCGAACGTGACGGATCGGTATTTGCGGGCCAGTACGAGATATCCAGCCATCAAACTCTCCAGTGGCGTCCAGGCGGCCGGGACCTATTGAACAAGATCGCCCCCGGTGAATCAATCGCGAGTCCAAAAACGCTGAAAGCCGACCGCCGATCCCTGCCCTTCGCGGCGCATAGAAATGCCGTGCACTCCGCGTCGAACCAGCGCACCAGGGCTCCGCGCACCGAGCAGCTCCAGTCAGGCGACCCTCCGGCACCCGCCGCTACACGCTTATGGCTGCTTCCTTCCGGACCTGACCAGGTTCGCGGCGCAGCGTTGCAGAGGACCCAACCTTCAACACCGCCGGTGCGGCGAAGTGACCTGAGACGCTCAACCCTCGGCGGAGGATTCAGCCCCGCTGTAGCGGATTGCGGGTCTCCCCGGCGAACCGGGAATCAGGGCACCGCTAACGCCCCACCTAGCACGGCGCGCCCATCTTACGCCAGATGCGACAGACTCTCAAGCGCCGCTAGCACTAACGTGAATTGAACGCGGGCGGGACGTCTTGATCAACGCCTCGCCCGCTCGAATGTATGCAGTTTGACTTCGCTTGCGATTATGCCCGCCTGCGCCTCAGCAGAATAACCCCGCCGATCGCCAGCAGCGCCAGGGTGGCAGGTTCGGGCACGGGCGGGGCGCTGCCGAGGCCGAACGTCCAATTTGCGGCCAGCGCCGTCAGGTCAGTGATGTCAACGATCCATGTGCTCGGGTCGTCCCATTGGCCGAAATCGTAATTGCCCTGCTCCCAGCCCTTGGGCCCGGTGCTTATTGGGTACCAGTTGGCAGCCATAGCGGTCAAATCAACTATATCCACCTTCAGGTTGCCGTCGCTGTCGCCTTCCCAAAGGATCGGATCGGGCGCATTTGGATTGGGCACATCGCCGATCCAGATGTCATCCGTGCTCAGGTACTTGCTGTCCAGAGTCCAGTTGCCTTTGCAGGTGTCCCGCGGGTTGGCTAGGACGGTGGTGAAGTCCTTGACGGTGTCGTGTTCGGCTTGCGGTAAGGAGACCGACGTGGCGTAACTTCCGTCGAAGTGTAGGTCGATCTGCCGCGTGTTTCGGTCCCAGACGGCCTCGAGGAGGTATTCGCTCCACCACGCGCGGGAGTCTTGTGCCCCGTGGTCCCAATCCAGCGGCGCCGAGCCCCGATTGGCGGCAGTCTGGCCCCAATCGCTTGTGTAGAGCAACGAGACGTCCCCACTTGCACCGGTTTTCGATAAGCCGATCTCAATACCGTAACCGGCCCCGGAGTCGTTGAGCATCCACACCTTCGAGCTGTTATACCCCGCCCCGCCGTAACCCAGGTGCCCCCCGGCGTGCAGGACCTCAAATGAGATGCGCACAGTGTCGGACAGGCTCGTGTTGCTCAGCGGCTTGGAGGAGCGCGCCTCGCGTGTCTCGGCGGGATCCTCGCCGCGAGATCCGTAGGCATAGACGCCGTGGACGGTCTGCCGGAAGGGCTGGACAGTTAGCGACAGGTCGGTCCAGTCGCTCATGTCATTGTCGTTGAAATCATCCCAGAAGAACTCCGTCGCCCCCGCCGGCGCAGCCAGCATCAGCGCGCAGCACAACGCAACTACCACAGACTTATTACGTAACATATGCCACCTCCCTGCGATTCTCGCATAACGCCCCAGCCGTTCTCAAGAAACCCGACGTATTTTCCCGAGTGGCTCACTGAGGCGGGGCGTCTTACTCGACGCCTCGCCCGCACGAATGTATGCACTTTGATTTCGCTTGCGATTACACTCGCCTGCGCCTCAGCAGAACAACCCCGCCGATCGCCAGCAGCGCCAGCGTCGCCGGTTCGGGCACGGGCGGCGCGCTGCCGAGGCCGAACGTCCAATTTGCGGCCAGCGCCGTCAGATCGACGATGTCCACATCCGAGTCATAGTCGAAGTCGCCCTCGGCCCAGCCCTTGGGGACGCCTTGATTGGCGGGCAGCGTCGACCAGTGGGCCGCCAGTGCCGTCAGGTCCACGATGTCAACCTTCAGGTCCCCGTCGGTGTCGCCGAGGCCGCGGCCCAGGAGGAGGTTCGTGAAGAAGGTGGCAATGCCGGTCGTGCCATCGCAGGCTAGCCCGTTGAACAGGACTGACTGGCCAACAGGAATCACGATCCTGGCCAGTTCCAGGTCTTGCACTATCCCGCCCGGCCCGAAGGTTATGGGGCCCTCCGCCTCGAGAAACGTTCCTGTCCCCGGTCCGTCCTCTGCGTCCATGCCCAGGTTCGTGTAGAACATGAAGTGACTATCCAGGTCGGGATCAGGCAGATACTGTGCCTGCATCATCGTGGGGGTTGGAAATACCCCCCCCTCGAACACCTGGTTCATAGGACCGGTGAATCCACCTTGAAACAGCGCTACCGACTCTTCGGGCGTATCGGCAACGAGGTGAACGGCGTACATCTTCAGGCCCGTCCCCACGTCGACGCCCGGGTCGACAACCACCCGGATATCCCCGCCCCCAGAGGGCGTAGGATTAAGGTAGTTCCAGTTCGCGCCCAGATCGGTCAAATCCACCATGTCCACCACCCAGTCGAAATTAAAATCGCCTTGGTGCCAACCAACCTGGCTCTGCCACATGTGCGCGGACAGGATGGCCAGATCGCTGATGTTCACCGTCAAGTCGCCGTTGGCGTCGCCTGGTGCGAGGATCGGATCGGGCGCATGCGGATTAGCCTGATCGCCGATCCAGAGGTTGTCCGTGCTCAAGTACCCGGGCGATCCGCCGTAGGTCTCCCGCGGGCCGGAGATGACCTGCGTGAAATCCTTGTGCGTGCTGTTCTCACCGGGATCCAGAACCACCTGACCGACCGGGTTAGATTCCCAGTACAGATCGATCCGGCCTGCGGCGCGATCGTAGACGGCCTCGACACGATGCTTGGTCCAGTCCGGCGTCCAGGGAATGTTGTACCCGCCCCGATTGCTAACCGTTGCACCAAAATCAGTAGTCTGCACAACGGTGATTTCGCCGCCTTGCGTGTCCTTGCTGAGTGACGCTGAGATGCCATAGCCTTTGCCCGTC
>DAOVQV010000040.1 GCA_030628445.1 Phycisphaerae bacterium
GTATGCAGCGTGGAGAACACCAGGTGCCCGGTCAGGGACGCCTGTACGGAGATTTCCGCCGTCTCCAAGTCGCGGACCTCCCCGACCAGTACGATGTCCGGGTCCTGCCGCAGAAAGTGCCGCAGGCACCGCGCGAACGTCAGACCGATCTCATCGTTGATCTGCACCTGGATCAGACCGTCGATGGTGTATTCGACGGGGTTTTCGCTGGTGAGTATCTTTACCTCGACGCTGTTCAGCTCCCGAAGCGCCGCGTACAGCGTGGTGGTCTTCCCGCACCCGGTCGGCCCGGTGACGATGATGATCCCGTGCGGCTTGCGTATCAGCTCGCGGAACGTGCCAACATCATCCTCCCGCATCCCCAGGCGGTCCAGGTCAAGCGAGACGGTCGAACGGTCCAGAACGCGCATCACGACGCTTTCGCCGAACATCGTCGGAAGCACCGAGATGCGCAGGTCCACGGGATTGTTGTTGACCAGAAGCTCGATTCGCCCGTCCTGCGGGAGGCGCCGCTCGGCGATGTCCAACTCGGCCATGACCTTGATGCGCGAGGCGATCGCCACCGCGATTGATTTCGGCGGGGGGAGCATCTCATACAGTGTCCCGTCGATGCGGTAGCGCATCTTGAACTCATCTTCGAACGGCTCGAAGTGGATATCGGAGGCCCGGTTCCGTATGGCCTCCAGTAAGACCATGTTAACCAGTCGCTTGACCGGGCTGGATTCGGCGGCCTCTTTGATTGTTTCTAAGTCGATGCTCTCGCCGCGGTTCTCAAGCGCCGCCAGTTGGTCGTCACCGGCGATCTCGTTGATGAGGTCCCCGATTGATTCCGGCTCGACGTTGTAGTACTTCATCAGCGCCGACTCCAACTGCTGGTTGTCGGCGATTCGCGCGGTGACGTTGAACCCCATCAGCGTTCGAAGGTCGTCGACGGCGTGGAAGTTGTCCGCCGACCCAAGTGCGATGACCAGGTGGTTGGTTGATTCGTCATAGTCGACCGGGACGATCTTGTAAGTGTTCGCCATCTGCGACGGAATCTGCTTGAGTACGGTTTCGGGAATCGACGTCGACCCCAGGTCCACGTAATCCATCCCGGCCTGGTACCCAAGGGCCAGGGAGCGGGTCTTCTCGTCGATGTACCCCAGGTCGAGAAGTATCTGCCCGACGGGCCCACCGCGTTCTTTTTGCAGCTGAAGCGCTTCGTGGACTTGCAGGCGGTTGATCTTGCCCATCTTGACCAGGACCCGGCCGAGCGGGCGGCCCCTCAGTTCGTTGATTGTTACGCTGGTGGCTTGGGCCATGATCTACTTCCTCATCTACTTGTCGTTCGCGGTTTTAGCGACGGTCTCGGCTGGGGCCTCGGGCTTGAACGGGCGTCCGCTCTTCCAAGCCTCGATTCGCTCCAGCATGTCGTTGGGGTTCTGGCTCCGGTCTATCGCGTGCTCCTGCGAGATCTTCCCCTCCCCCAGGAGACTCAATAGATGATCGTCCAGAAGCTGCATCCCGAGTTTCTTACCCGTTTGGATCGACGAGGGAATGCGGTATGTTTTGTTCTCGCGAATGAGGTTCCCGATTGCAATGGTGACGACCATGAACTCGAACGCTGCGACCATCCCGCGAACGTCGGATCTGGGCATCAGTGCCTGGCACAGGACCGCGATGAGCGACTCGGACAACTGAACGCGAATCTGCTCCTGCTGATTTATCGGGAACTGATCGACGATACGCGTCACCGTCCGGTGGGCGGTGGTCGTGTGCAGCGTTCCGAAGACCAGGTGCCCCGTCTCGGCGGCCCGCAGGGCTGCTTCCATCGTCTCCAAGTCGCGAAGCTCTCCGACCAGGATCACGTCCGGATCCTGGCGCAGCACGCGGCGCAGCGCCTCGGAAAAGCTGGGCACGTCCACCCCCACTTCGCGCTGATTGACCATGGATTTCTTGTGATTGTGGTAGTATTCGATCGGCTCTTCGACCGTAACTATGTGCCGATCGAAATTCCTGTTGATATAGTCGATCATCGTCGCCAGCGTGGTGGTCTTCCCGCACCCCGTCGGCCCGGTAACCAGAAACATCCCTCGGGGGCGGCGGCATAGGCTTTGGACGATCGGAGGCAGGCCGATCTCCTCGAAACTGAGGATCTTGGTGGGAATCAACCGCAGCGTCAGGGAGATATTACCTCGCTGCTGAAACACAGCCGTCCGAAAGCGGCCCTCGTCGCCGAACTCAAACCCGAAGTCCGTCGTGCCCTGCTCCTGCAGTTCCTGCTGGCAGCGTTCGGGGGTAATGGCCTTCATCAGGGCAACGGTGTCCTCGGGCTCCAGTACCTTGGTCTCCAACGGGCGCAACCTGCCGCGCAGACGCAGCGTTGGCGGAATCCCTACGTGCAGGTGTATGTCGCTGGCCCCCCGCTTAATGCAGGTCTCAAGCAATCTGTCAATGTGAATCGTTGCCATAACCGAGTTCCTCGCAGTGAATTATTCGCCGGGTGTTGGCTGCCCGCCCAGCAGCGCAATACCGGCCGGCCTGGTGTTGCGGGCGGTAAGTCTCTAGTTGTCGGTCTATTAGCTTGCTCTGGCTATTCCACGATAACTTCCGAGGCCTGGGTGATTCTGAACAGATCGTCCGGTGTGGTCACTCCGTTGCGAATTTTCATTCGCCCATCCTCAGCAAGCGGTCGCATCCCGCTGGCTTTGGTGGCGCGGCGGATCTCGGAGAGCGGCTCGCGATTGAACGCCAGCTCGCGCAGGACGCTGTTCATCTCCATTAGTTCGAATATCGCCAGCCGCCCCTTGTACCCCGTGCCGTTGCAACTGCCACAACCCGCGCCGCGATAAAAGGTTGTACTGTCGATCTCGTCCTCGGTGAATCCCAGCATCGTCAGGATATGCGGGTCAGGATCGGGGTAGACCTCCTTGCAGTCCGGACAGATTACTCGGACCAACCGCTGGGCCATGATCGCCTGGATGCTGCTGGCGACCAGGAACGGCTTGACGCCCATGTCGATCAACCGGGTGATTGCAGAGGGCGCATCATTGGTATGAAGTGTACTGAAAACCAGGTGTCCTGTCAATGCGGCTTGAATGGCAACCTCAGCGACCTCTAAATCGCGGATTTCTCCGACGAGAATGATGTTTGGAGCCTGGCGCAGCATCGAGCGAAGAATCGCGGCGAACGTTAGCCCGATCACCTCGTTGACCTGCACCTGGTTGATCCCGGCGAAGTTGTACTCCACGGGGTCTTCGGCCGTAATGATCTTGCGGTCGGGCCGGTTCAGCTCATTTAGGGCACTATAGAGGGTGGTCGTCTTACCCGACCCGGTAGGTCCGGTGACCAGGAAGATTCCGTTGGGTCGCTTAATGATCCGCAGGAATCGCTGGTAGTCGTCCTCCTCAAAGCCCAGGGCGGGCAGGCCAACGCGCGCGCTTTCGGGACGCAGGATACGCAATACAAGGCTCTCGCCGTGAACGGCCGGTAAGGCCGAGACGCGAAAGTCGATCAGCGAGTCACTGATCGACATGGAGATTCGCCCGTCTTGGGGGAGGCGGCGTTCGGCGAGGTCGATCCCGGCCATGATCTTCAGACGGTTGATCACCGGGCCCTGCATCTGCTTGGGTATGTTGTCGCGTTCGAGGCAGAGCCCGTCGACGCGGTAGCGGACGCGGACGCGGTCGGCCATCGGCTCGATGTGGATGTCCGAGGCGCGCATGTGGAGGGCTTCGTGGATGATCATGGTTACTAGGCGGATGATGGGGGCGGCCTCTTCGTCAAGCTCCTCGCCGCTGGCGCTGGCGATTTGAGCGGCGGCCAGCTCGGCGCTTTTTTCCAGATCGTGGACGGCTTGGTCGATACTGACGTCGGAACGGACGAATCGGTCGATGAAATCGCGCATCTTACCCTTCGACGCCAACGAGGGCTCCAATTCACAGCTGAGCCGGAAGCGCAGCATGTCCAACGTCTCCAGATCGAGCGGATCGGTGATGATGACCTTGAGGCAAGTGTCTTCCTTGGCCAGCGGTAAGACCAGGTGTTTGCGGATGAGCTCCTCGGGGATGAGACTCATCTCGGCGGACTTGACGACGTTGCTGTCGAGGTCGATATACTCCATGTCAAACTGGCTGGCGAGGGCCTTGGTGACGTCTTCTTCGTCGGCGAGGCCCAGCGCCACCAGCGCCTCGCCGAGTCGCAGTCCCTCTTTCTGGGCGTGCTGGAGGCCTTCTTCGATGGCCGGCTGGGCCACGACGCCCCACTCAATCAGGATTTCGCCCAGTCGTCTTGCCTGTTTTCGTGCCATGGTCTGTCGGGGGTTGATACTTTCATCGCTGCGGCGCAATGCTGAATAACGTCAGCGGGAAACAGCATCTGCACCTGTGCGGGTTTTCGTGTTCCGTGGTGGCGTTCGGTTGTTGCTGGGGCGGGCTGGGGCAGGTAAAAAGGAGTTTCGGTGGGTCACACAAGTCTTTCGACGTACACACCCCAGTTTCTCTCGTAGGGCCACACTACTATATTAGAACGCCTTGGGGGGCAACGGTCAAGGCGTCTTTAGGACCGAATGTCCCTGGCGATGGGGGGGTTTGGCGCTGGAGCGCTTCTGCGTCACTGGAGGGGCTTTCGACCGGAGGCCTTGCGGATCGCCTGGGCAGCGCCAAAGAGGTGACGGTCCGACTTGAATACGGAGGTGAGGTTGCTGGTGGTAATTGCGATCGCGGCGGCGGCGGGGGCGACGCGGCCGGCGTGAGCGGCCAGGAGGTCCAGCAGAAACGCCGCTACTTTCCAGAAGCGGTGGTCCTTTCGGCCGATCTCAAGGCGTCTGGCCGGTTGGGGGGACTTTCCTCTGGGGGAAAAGATGCACTGTCCCACGACCGCCGGGACAGCGGGGTTTTGCGGGTCGAGCGGTCGGCGGTGTTGACAGGCGATGTTCATGCGAAGCCTCCGCATCGCCATCCGCCGGTTGGTGTGCTGGGAGCGCGAATCGCCTGCCGAGGCGGTGATCCCCGTCGGGCGGTGTCGCAGGCGGCAGGCAGATGAGACCTTGTTGCGATGCTGGCCCCCCGGACCGGAGGTCCGGTGGATGTTGATGTTGCACTGGTCGAGCAGCGCCTCGTCGGACAGCGACAGATAGTCGGTTTCGTCTGTCATACGCGCAATGATACGCTTTGGGGCGGGAGCGGACCAGTGTTCGGGTGGGCCCGGCCCGGGCGAGTTTGATTACGCTGCGGCGGGGCCATTGGACGGGCATTTTTGCTGCGTGGGAGGATTTGCCCCTTGTCGGAAATGGGGGGTACGAATTACAATGGTATTTGATGGGTTACAGGACGGGGCGATTAATTGAGAATTCCGGTTGTGGCCCGGTTTACGTACGTGCGGTTTTGAGGGCTTAAGGGAGGAGTGGCTTTTCGTTCCGGCTTCATTTACGTTGTTTGGGCTGTTCTGGGCACCTTAGTAGGTAGTGGGATGAACGATTGGATCGACGCGGAGTTTCGTGCGGAGCACGCCTACCTGCTCTATGAGAAGGGACGTTGGGCGGAGGCAGCGTCTGAGCTTCGAGTTGCAATTGACATCAACCCATACAATTCAGCATGGCATTTCAACCTTGCCTTGACGCTGGAGGCGATGGAGCAGTACGAGCCGGCCTGCCGTGCGTATCGCATGGCTCTGGAACTCGACCCCGGCGACGTTGAGACACTCAACTGCCTCGGCGTGAATCTGACCCGTGTCGGTCGCTATCGGGAATCTCTAAGACATTTCGAGCGAATACAGCGCATCGATCCGCTGTACGAGCCGGCCTATTGCAATCGAATTGTCACCTACGCCGAGATGGGCGATCACGACAACGCGGAGGTGATGTTTTACCTGGCCCGCCAGATCGTGGATGAATGCCCCTTATGTTTCTACAACATCGCAAGCAGCCTGTACGCTCGCGGCGACTACGCGCGGGCAATTTATTGCTGGGATCAGACGTTGCGGCTGGACCCGGACCACCTCCAGGCCCACGGACGCATTGCAGAAACATATTGGCTGCTCGGTGATCTGCAAAACGCCAAGTCGCACTATCAGGCCGAGCTTGAGCTGGCCGAAGACCCCGACGTCGATTTGCTGTTGGACTACGGCGACTTGCTTCTGGATATAGGCCAGCTGGACGAGGCCCAGGAGAAGTTCGAATTGGCGCTTGCGGTAGAGCCCGCCAACATCGAAGCCCACTTTTGCCTTGGCGAACTGGCCTTGAAGCGCAATCAGCTAACCGTCGCCGAGGCGCAGTTTCGCCTGGTGCTTGAACTGGATCCGAAGTTTCCGGGCGCCCATACCAAGTTGGGGCGCATTCTGCTTCGCCAGGGCTTCCGCCGGGACGCCGCCAGGCACCTGCTGGTGGATATGGCCAATTGCACGGACGATCCGGACTTGCTGGCCGAATTGGGAGAGCTGCTCATAGAGGCCCGCCAGACCACCCAGGCGAACGCGGCCTTCAGGCAGCTCGTTAACCTTCGCCCGGACGATCCGCAGGTTCGACACAACCTTGCCGTCAGCTTTTTCATGTTGGACAAGATCGATGATGGTATCCGCCACTGTCGCAGGGCGTTGAAGTTGCGCCCGGGGTATCCGCTGGCGCTGTACAACCTGGCGCTGGCCTACCTGCGGAAGGGCCAGCTCCCCCGCGCCCGCCGTTACGCCGCCAGGGCGATGATGATCTGTCCTGGCGACGAGCATGTCCGCCGCCTTTCACGACAACTGGGGATGACGGGGCTGCTTTCCAGGCTGCGAGACCGCTTGACAGGGGGCGACTATCGGGACAACATACGCAGGTAGGCGGCGCGCTGCGGTGTTTCGATCTTCAGGAGCGTTTCGGATGTCAGCTTCCACCAAGCCTATCATTGTCGTAACCGAACCATTGAACGAGCGGTCGCTGGAGCATTTGCACAGCTGCGGGCGGGTGCGGGAGGTCTGCGCCGAGGAACTGGACGATGCGATTGCGGATGCCGACGCGCTGGTGGTGCGGACGTACACGACTGTCGATGGGCCCTTGCTGGACAAGGCCAAGCGTCTTAAGGTCGTCGGGCGGGCTGGTGTGGCGCTGGACAACATAGATGTACCAGCCGCCCGCGCCAGAGGTGTCGAGGTCGTCCACACGCCCGAAGCCAACACGCTCGCCGTGGTCGATTACACGGTTCGGATGATCATCGAGCTGAATCGGCGATTCTGGCCGATGAGCGGACCCGTACCGCCCGAGCAGTTCCACAAGATTCGCAAACAGACGTTTGGGCGTTTCGTCTCTTCGGGCACGTTGGGGATTATCGGGTGCGGGCGAATCGGGTCCCGGGTCGGGAAGGCGGCGGGGGGGCTGGGGATGAAGGTGATCTACAACGATATCCGACCGATCGAGCTGGACTACCCGGCCCAGGAGGTGGACAAGCCTACGCTGTACGCCCGAAGCGACATCGTCACGATTCACACGCCTTTGACCGACCTTACGCGCGGGTTAATCTGCACCGAGACGCTGGAGCGGTTCAAGAGCGGCGCACAGTTTATCAATGCCGCGCGAGGGCAGTGCGTGAACTACCATGACCTTGCCGAGGCGATTCGCAGCGGGCGGATCTGCGGTGCGGCGATCGATTGTCACGACCCCGAGCCGCCGCCCCCCGACTATCCGATGTTCGGTTTGGACAATGATAACGTGATCCTCACCCCGCACATCGCCGCGCGCGTCCCGGAGGCGATGGACCGCATGTGCGACGTCGTCTACGACGTCACGGCCGTCCTGGCCGGTGAAAAACCGAAGTTTCCAGCCGAGATCGACGCATAGGGCGGATCGGCCCGTCGGGCGAAATCGGTTTGTTGTGTGGGTTGTTGTGTGGGGCGGCGGCCCAAAGGGGCAATTGTGGCTATTGACAGGTGTTTCCTAGCACTTATAATCGCAGATAGCGACGGTCCGGGACGAAAGGACCGGGCGGACTGCCTTAAGCTGTGTTGAATCCCGAACGTGTGTTTGGAGGCCGGGGGCGGAACCTTACCTGCGCAGTTCGTTAGCGACTGGGAGATGTCATGTTTAGCAACTCGAAACGAAGCTTCGTTGGCCTGCTGATTCTGGCGGCCCTTACGGTAGTGGCATTTGGCCCGATGGTGGAAGTGCTGCTGGGGCAAGAAAAAGAAGATACGCCCCCCCAGGGGGCAAAGCTGGAGACCCTCTGGGACGACCTGCTTCATTACATCAAGGTCGGCCGGGCGGTGGGGGCACAGAGCTACGGCCGGGCGATCCTGGAATCCGGGGCCGAGCCGAGAGAAGTGTACCTGCTGTCGATCAAGACACCGGGGTCGATGGGCTTGTTGGCTAAGGGGGGGTCTCTGGAAGGCATGGCCGAGATCGTCAGCCAGCTGTCGCAGATGATCTCCAAGGGCTACGAGTCGCAGCGGGCCGACCCTGCCCAGATTGCAAACTCGATCAACATGCTCGGCGGGACGTTGCGAGCGTACAAGGAAGCTTCGCAACGACTGATAATCAGCGGTGAATACGCCTTGCCCCAGTTGGTCCAGAAGCTGCGCGACCCGAAGGCGCCCGTTTCCCTGAAACACAACATCATGAACGTCTTACCGAGGATGGGTAAGGACGCGGTTCGTCCCCTCTCGGTAGCCCTGCAGACCAACGACTCCGAGCTGCAGGAGCTCCTGGCCAACGCCTTGGGCGAGATACAGTACGCCCACGCCGCGCCCAGGCTTAAAGAACTGCTCCAGCGCAGCGATGTTTTGGACCGCACGCGCAAGGCGGCCGAGTCCGCCCTGGTCGCCTGCGGCCGCGGCAGCGGCGCCGCGCTGGGTAAGTCCATCGCCGAGGTCTTCTATGACATGGCCGAGAGCTACTATTACCAGCGCGAGTCAATCCAGCCCGACATTCGCTACAGCACAGCCAATGTCTGGTATTGGGATGAGAATCGGGGGTTGACCTACAGGGCCGTTGCTCGCGAGATCTTCTGCGACATCTACGCAATGCGGATGTCCCGCCTGGCGCTTAAGTACGATCCGACGTTCTATCCGAGCGTATCGTTGTGGTTGGCGGCCTATTTGAGGAAGGAGGCGAATCTTCCGGCCGGTACGACCGATCCGACCCAGCCGAAGGATATGCCGAGCCCCAGATTCTTTGCTCTGGCCTCCCCCGCCCCGTACCTGCAAGAGGTCTTGGCCCGTGCGTTGCGTGATCGCAACTCGGCCGTGGCGCTGGGGGCGATTGAGGCCCTGGCGAAGACTGCGGGCGCCAAGAGTCTCATCAAGCCCGTAGCCGGCGGCAGGTTCGAGATCA
>DAOVQV010000024.1 GCA_030628445.1 Phycisphaerae bacterium
CGAGGACGCCTATGACAATCGCCAGCCAATGCGTCTGGGCCAGCGTCTTTGTTATATACGCCAAGGCGGTGCCCAGTGCAGCGACGGCGACACCTGCACCCATAAGCATCCCTCCCGACGCCAGCGGCGAGGTTGCTCTGGCGGCGGGGGGGGCCGTTGCGGCCTGAGTCATCGCGGCCGACGCGCTTGCGTCCAGCTTCTTCTCAGCCCGGGCGGTGATGGACTCGATCTTGCCCGTCACCAACTTCCCGAACCTCACGAACGGCGAGATGAGCGCTTCGCATAGGGAGATGGGGTTCTCGATGATGCTTGCGACGGTAGCGTCGCATTCGGCCCCGGTCGTGTCCGTGAAGATACCTCTCTTCCCGACGCATAAGTTGCCCTTACCCCGCGAGGTCACCGGGACGGCGACTTCGAACTTAGGCGCATCGTGCGGCGGGGCGACCTGAACGTACAGCAGATACATGTTTGAGGTCTTGGCGATCTCGGTGTGCTTGGCGCGGTCGTCGACGCGGACGGATAGGTTGAATCGCCGCCCGTCCATCACGAGCGTGCCCATCTCGAACATCGCTCGCTTCACCGGGTCGTACAGGTGTGGGAAGCTGACGAAGTTATTGGCCAGTTCGATCATGTACCCCTGGTAGAGGATGAGCTTCTCCACCAGGCGAATGCTGCCCAGCTCGAAGGCGGTGGCGGCGCTTTCGTCGATCACGCCGGCGACGGCGTTGGTGTATCTGTCGTCCAGATACCGGCGCAGCTTCTGGACGCCCAGCGCCCCGACGTCCCCCGCGGGCTCAGCTTCGACCCATGCGCGGTAGGGCCCAAAGACGGAACGAATCTCACCCCAACCCGCCGCCGTAAGTATCGAGCTGGGCTTCCCCAGGACGGGGGCGAGGACTTGTTCGCGAAACCTGCTCAGCGCCTCGGTGTAGAAGGGATTGACCTGCTCATCCAGGTGCAGGACGCGGTCCGCCCGGGCCCTGCCCAGCGGCGCCTGGGCCAGTACGCGCTCGATTACCTCCGGATCGTCAAAGTCCAGATCGGTAAGTTCCGCCTCCGTCCATCCCATCCGCGCGGCGAAGCGTTCGTCCAGGGCCAGGGCCTCGCACTGGGCGAAGTATTGATCGATCTTTCCTCTTATCGCCACAAGGGCGTCGTAGGCTGCGGGCGTGCGGTCGCCCAGCGGCATGATGTCCGTGCTGTCTGCGCCCGCGGCGATCTGCCCGCGTTCGTGCCAGTTAAGATACGCGCTAGCTTGAGAGGCGAACTGATCCAGCTGATCCTTTCCGAGCCCGGCCGTACCGCTGGGGTGGGCTGCGCCGCCCGTCGCAGCGATTACGTCGGCGATGAACTGACCGATTTGAGGGTCCTGGGTTGCGGCGGGCAGTACGACGCCGGCCTCGCTTACGGGGGTGGAGGCGACCTGGGCCTTGATCTGACGGACCTGTTGAAGCGTAATTTCTCCCGCCTCGCTCTTCGAGAGCTTGGCGAGCATCTTGCGGACCGCTTCGTGGATTTCGCGGCCTTGCTCGGAATCGGTATTGATCGCGTCCAGCCGAAGGGTGCAGTCGCCGGCCGTGACGCCGGAGGTGTCGCCCAGCACCTCCAGCAGCCACCGGACGGCCTGCTTCAGTTCGTAGCACGTGATGCGGGCGTTGTCGTCGGTGTCCAGAAGCTGCAGGAAGGTGCTGTCGCAGTTGATTGTGTTGACGGGTGCGTTTGTGGCGACCCAGTGCGACTCGTCCAACTCAACCGCGCAGCGAAGGTCCGCGGGTGTTTCTATCCGCAGGTGGTACGCCTGCCCATAGCGTTTGAAGGTCATTTTCGAACTTGCTGTCATGATGTGTCCCTTAAAGGCTGAATTTCTCACCCGGTGCCGGTGCCTGGACGTTCCTGCATCCGGCGTTGGACAGGATCGCCGACATCGCCGCCAGTTGCGCCGTCTCGCCGTGCACGGCGAACGCCCCTTTAAGCTTGGGGGCGATAGGCCCCAGCAGCTGGGCGAAATCCTCCATGTCGGCGTGGGCGGAAAACCCGTTCATCACCTCCACGCGGGCCAGCAGCTTGTACATCGTCCCGAAGATCCTGATCTCCTCGTTTCGTTCCACGATGCGCCGCCCCAACGTGTGCTGCGCCTGGTACCCGACGATTATGACGGTGTTCCGCTCGTCGGTGACGTTGTTCTTGAGGTGGTGCAGGATGCGTCCCACCTCGCACATACCCGAGGCCGAGATGATAATCATGGGCCCCTTCTTTCTGTGCAGGCCCTTGGATTCCTCGACGTCGGTTATGTATCTGACATACCCGCGGCCGAACACATCTCCCTGCTCCAACCAGAAATCCTCCGCCGCCTTGTCGTAGCACTCAGGGTGTTTCTTGAACACCCCGGTGACGTTGACGCTCAATGGGCTGTCGACGTAGATCGGTAATCGCTTCAGCGACCCGTCACCAAGTGCGTGCGAGAGGCAGTAGATCAGGTGCTGTGTCCTCCCGAGGCTGAACGCCGGGATGATTACCTTCCCGCCGGCCTTGCTGGTCTCGTTGATGATACGCACCAGGGACTGCTTCATGGACGGTGCGTCTGAGTGCGTTCTGTTGGCGTATGTGCTTTCGGTAATCAGGTAATCCACCTCCGGTAGCGGATTCGCCGGGTCGCGGAGTATGGGCATCTTAGAGCGGCCCAGGTCCCCCGTAAAAAGGAGTCGCATAGTGGCGCTTCGGGTGATCTCGACGAGGATACAGGCGGAACCAAGGATGTGCCCGGCTTCTATGTACGTGGCTGTGCATCCATCGGCGAACGGGACCGGGCGGTTGTACCGGACCGGGCGGAAGTTTCGCGCGGCCCGGCGGGCATCGGCGAGCGTGTATAGCGGTTCGATGCGATCGGCCTGGCTGGTGGCGCGCTTGGCGTTCCAGTAGCGGGCATCTTCCTCGTGGATGTGGGCGGAATCGGCCAGCATCACGTTGCACAGGTCGCAAGTCGCCGAGGTCGCGTAGATGGGTCCGTCGAAGCTGTCGCGGAACAGCTGAGGGATCTTCCCGCTGTGGTCTATGTGAGCGTGGCTCAATAGCACCGCTTTCAAATCCCCGGGGCGGATCGGAAACGAAAGATTCATTCGGCGCGACCATCCCCGCCTGCCCTGAAAGAGCCCGCAGTCCAACGCGATCGGACCGCCGGGAAGGTGAAGCAGGTGCATTGATCCAGTTACCGTTTGAGCTGCTCCGTGAAACTCTAATTCCACCATCAAGACAATCCTTTCCTGTAAATCCTGCAAATTTCGTCAGGGCGTGTCAATTCGGCTCCGGTTCCCGTTTTCGGGCGGACAGCAGCAGAATATCCCGCAGGTGCTCGGCCTTCGGCGCCGCCAGCCAGCGCTTGAGAAACTCCTGTTCGCCGACGATGTGAGCGATCGCCATCAACGCCCGCAGATGGTAGTTCCGCTCGTCACGCGTCCCGACCAGCACGAACCCGGTCCTGACCGGCTCTGGGTGCCCCGGGAATCTGACGCCCCGGACGCAGCGGAGTGGAAGTATCTCGAACAGGCCCTTCCCGTCGACGATTATGTGCGGTATCGCCAGACCGGGCTGGATGACCGTGCTGGATTGGGCCTCGCGCTGCTGGAGCAGTTCGAACAGCTGCTGCTCGTCTATCTTCAGGCGCGGGGCGAGTGCACGGGCTGAGCGGCGGAACAGCTCGTGGGCCGTTATCGTTCCGGTGATATCCAGAATCTCGCACTTGCTGATCAGCCGGTCGAATCGGTCGTGGGAGACCTCATCCCGCTCCAACGCGATTTCCTTCAGTTCCTCCTCCAGCCGGGAGCGGTAGATGTCCTTGGAGACGATGTTCTTGACCATGTACACGAACGCGCTTTCCCTCACGATCCGCGCCCGGACGTACAGCAGATACCACAGCACCCCGCACAGCCCAAAGACGCACGTCACCAGAAGCGGGACCTTTCCCATCTCCGCTATAAGCAGAAGGTACGCGGCGATCCCCGCACACTGCAGGTACGGGTAGAAGGGCGCCTTGTACAGCGGGCGGTAGTTTTGAATCTTGCTTGACCTCATGATAAGCACGGCGAGGTTGACCAGGGCGAACAGCATCAGCATCATCGTGCTGGCGGCCCTGATCAGGTTGGGTATGCTCAGGCCCGCGATGACCGCAATCATAAAGGCGCTGGTCAGCAGGATGCTGATATACGGGGTTCCGAACCGTTTGTGGGTCCTTCCCAGGGCGCCCGGTAGGAGCCCGTCGTGGCTCATCGCCATTGGCGAGCGGGAGGCCGACAGTATCCCGGCATTGGCTGTGGTGACGAACGCCAGCATCGCACCCAGCGACAGCAAAACCAACCCGCCCCTGCCCAGGAACTGCTGGGCCGCCGAAGCTAAAGGCGTAAGGCTCCCGGCGAGCGCTTGTTCTTCCATCACGCCGACCACGACAAAAATGGCTGCAATATAGATAACCGTCACGACCAGTGCCGCTGCGAACATCCCGGCCGGAATATTCCGCCCGGGCCGGCGGACCTCTCCGGCGACGCTGGCGACCTTCGTCAACCCCCCGAAGGAGATGAACACCACGCCCGCCGTCGCCAGCACCTCGCCGATTCCCTTCTCCATGAAACCCGCAAAGTGCATGTGCCTCGCCGCCGGTAAGCCGAAGGAAATGAAAACGCCCAGAATACCGAACAGGACCGCGACCAGAAGGATCTGAACCCACCCGACGCCCTTGACCGACAGGATGTTCAGCACGGTAAAGACCACGCAGCACCCGATGGCGACGGGTTTGATAACCCATGGGCCTGCGCCGGGACTGATTAATTGCGCAAACGCGCCGATCCCGATTAGTGCGAAGGCGGCCTTGAAGGCGATGGAAAACCAGTTCGCCAGGCCCGCCAACGTCCCCGGAAGTGCGCCCATGCTTCGTTCGATGAAGAAGTAGCTTCCGCCGCTTCGGGGCATGGCCGTCGCCAGTTCAGCCTTCGACATCAGCGACGGGATGACCAGGATCCCCGCGAAGGCGTACGAGAGCACAACGGCAGGTCCCGCCTGGGCGAACGCCAACCCCGGTAGAACGAACAGCCCGGAACTGATCATCGCACCGGAGGCAATGCAGAATACACCCCAGAAACCGAGCTTGCGCTTCAGGGCCATGGCAGAAGAAGTTTATCCCCGCTTTTGGGCCCAACTTCAAGCTTCCAGTCGCCGCCGCTGGCCGACGCCACAGCCGGCCTGAGCGGTGCAGGAAACCTTAAACTGTTCCAGGCCGGCCTCAGAACAAACCGCGCCCCGGGGCGGTCTGCTTCATCCGGTGCAATATCCCATCGCACGTGCATCAGGTGCCTCGCCGAAGCGCTGGATTCGCTCCTGACAGGACTTACGCTCGCCTCCCCATACCAACTCATTTTGAGAATCCGCGCAATGTCTTTGTCCGTCATGTATTACCCCGCCCAGGTTACCTCTTTGCGCGCTTGAAACTGCAGGCTTGTGGGCAAAGTAGCCCCGGGAAATAAAAAATTCTTGTTCTCGTCGTCACCGTAAGTTGCCGCGCAGACAAGGGCCTCAAATTACCCGCTTGGGCGCGCAAAACGTGCAGATCGCCTGTAAGGGTGGAGGCCCTTAGGAATAAGGCCCGTTGGAACAGACGCACGATGGAAATGGCACAGAGGCCCGCGACACGACACACACGGGGGGGGCTGCGGCAGATGCAGTCGCTGAATCTGGACGCCAAGATCAGGCTCAGCAAGGGAAGGATCAAGGCGTGGTATGAATTCTGGGACGGCGAGGTGTACGTGTGTTTCTCCGGCGGGAAGGACTCCACCGTCCTGCTGCATCTTGTCAGGCAAATGTATCCTGACGTTCCGGGGGCCTTCACTGATACGGGTCTGGAGTACCCGGAGATACGGGACTTCGTCAAAACGGTCGAAAACGTTGAATGGCTCAGGCCCGCCATGAACTTCAGGGCGGTCATCGAGAAGTACGGATACCCGGTGGTCAGCAAACGAATCGCCGGGTACGTCCACGATATTTGTCATGCGCGAAGCGACTCGAACACCAAGCGCCTGCGGCTGACGGGTATCCGAAAGGATGGGACGTACTCTCCGATGAGCAAGATATCCAAGAAGTGGGTGCCCCTGTGCGACGCTCCATTCAAGGTGTCCGGCAAGTGCTGTGACGTCTTAAAGATGCGCCCGACGATCGCGTACGAAAAGAGGACAGCCCTTAAGCCTTACCTCGGAATGATGGCGTCCGAAGGTATGAATCGCAGGTCGACCTACTTCAAGTATGGTTGCAACGCTTTCGACCTCACTCGACCGCGTTCTACCCCGTTGGCGTTCTGGACGGACCGCGACATCTGGGATTACGTCCGCCGGTTCAACGTCCCATACAGTCCAATCTACGATATGGGATACTCCAGGACCGGGTGCATGTTCTGCATGTTCGGGGTCCACATGGAAAAAGCTCCCAACCGGTTTCAACAAATGGCGCAGACACACCCGAAGCAGTATAGATACTGTATGAAGAAGCTGCGCCTGGCGGAGGTCCTGGACTTCATCGGGGTCTCTTACGAGCCTGTTTCGGCGGGATGAAGTCGGGGACCTGGAGCAGTTAGCGTTTCGCTGTAGCATCCCGGGGCGGCTATCTGTACACCTCGAGTATCTTTCGAATTCCGGAGATCTGGGCCCTTCTTTCCTCGATCTCGTTGGTCGAGTGGCCGATCATTCCGCCTCGGACAAGCCCGGGGTACTTACCAGCCAAGGCGGACGCCCTCGCCAGTTTCTGCTCCGATTGATCAAGGTGCTTGACGCATTCAGCCACCCTCTGCCTGACTTCGCCCATCGACCGTGCGACCTTGATGGCGTGGCTGGCGGCGACGGCGTCGTCGTAGAAGCCCCTGGCCTGCTTGATTACGGAGTCGTATTCGCGGACGGCTTTGTCCACCTGCCTCTTCCAGGCGTGGTGGATCTTTGTCGCCGAGGGGGGCAGCTGTCTCCATTGCTTCATTCCCAACAGCTCGCCGCCGGCGTCGAGCGTATCGGCGACCCCCAGCGCCAGTCCGCACGCCACGGCTTTGGCGCTATTGCCCTAGCGATCAAAAGCGGACGGATACTTTGTTGGTTGATGCATGATCGTCTGTCTTTGGAGCCGAAGGGCCTTGTACCGTCTGTCTAATTGCCCAATGATATCCGATAGCTCCTTGTCAGAGAGGCCCAGCCTTGGGTGCTGCTCGTTTAGCTTGCGCACGCGACACAGGAGGGAGATCGCAGAGGCAACAAGTCTTTCCTCTTCATGCACAGATCTGGTTTGGTTCCCTATCGACCGCCCGCGGAACGCCTCGCGTGCACCTTCCGCGGTTGGCACCGCCTTCAAAGCCTTATCAACTTTCTTGGCTGCCGCCCTGACATCTGCTATCGCCGCTTCAAGTTCTTTCCTATCAGCTTGGCAAATCTTCTCCCCCCGATCAGACTTGGTCCATTTGGCAAACCCCAGTTTCCTGCCGAGTTCTTCATACCCATTTACGGTGTCACAAGCTAGGCCACATTTAACCGCTTCCATGGCGGTGAGGGTCAATATGCGTCCTGTTCTCGTGAGCATTGTTGCCCCCGTCCCTTCGGCGACAGACGGCTTCCCGTTCGTTTTAGTAATGTGGAGCTCTATGTCCTTGTCCATCATTGCTTCAGCAAGGATGCCCTGATGCCCCGCTCTTTCCGCTACGGCTCGCCATTTTGCGCGTAGGAAAGACAGGAACTTTTCTTCAACTACCTCAGTGATTCGCCATGGTAGTACTATGATAGGAACGGCGGCACCGATCGCCGCTTGGGGTTCAGCGTAAATCTCCTTGCATGCAAGGGTGATGATCGCCGCTGCGCTCCCCGCCTCTTTGACGTAGGCTACGAGGCGAATATCGTTTGTGCGGCATAGAACGTCGAGGATTTTATCAGTCTCACGGATGGAGCCCCCGCCCGAGTCTATCTCCAACACAACCACGTCGGGGTTGACTTCCCGTGCATCTTTTAGACATTCTTCAAGCAGGTCTGCCATAACGAACAGTCCAATTTCCCCTTTGATAGGGATGACGTAGAAGCTCGGTCCCTCTATCTTGGGACTCTTGTCGGGCTTAACAGTTTCCTTGCGTATCTTTTCCTTCGTCTGGGTTTTCAATTCGCCTTCGGTGATGTTGGCGACGTTCTCGGTCTTGAAGGTCCTGGGCGCCTTCATCCCGAAGCTGTGAATCTCGAACGTGACGGTCTTCGCATCCCGCCCAAGCAGCTTGCCCTCGAAGCTGCGGCCGTCCTTCAACAGAAGCGTATCGGCGGGGCACCGGCAGGCGGTCGCCAGCAAAACCCCAAAGACGCAGACACAACCCAGAAAAACCCGAAGACGGGACCTACTTATTGAAACGACCGACTTCACAAACATTTTTCCTCTTTCCGGGAGGCGGCATGGGGCGACCAAAGACTATCTTAAGTCCATTGCTCGCGATGGTCAAGTCCATCGCTTAGAGGCGTTAACTGCTCTAGGAGTTGGACGGCGCTGGATAGAACGGTCCGCCGTGCGGGATACGTTACGGGCATTATTCTTTCTTCGGCCGGCGGCGCTTCCGTCTGCGTTTTTTCTTTGAGTCCGGGCTGCTTTGCGGAGCTTTCCCCGGCTGGCGCCCCGCCGAACCTCCCGCCGCGGACGCTGAAGGAAGGGCCCGCGCAGACTTGGGCTTGTGGTCATGGCGGCGCCGGCGCCCTGTTCTTTTCTTCCTCCGCTTTGTCGGCGGTTCGGCCGATGGTTTTTCCTGTTCGCGCTGAGCTTCGTCCTTCTGTTGCTGTGTGGGTATTACCGCGGGTGGCTCGGCGGGCGCGGGGCGCTGGGGCGCCTCCTGGTCGGCCTCGGGCGGTGGTGGAGACGGTGCGGGCTGTTCGGCGGGGCGGGGGACCTCCCGCGGACGCTGCCCAGGCGGCGCCGGCGGCGCCGGCGGCGTCACGTCGCGCTCGATGACCTCGTCACTTCCCACCACCACTACGCTGCCGTCCGCCGTGGTCAGCTTTAGAAGTTGGGTCAGAATCTGCGTGTCGGTTACCCTTCCGATCCGGTCTTTCGTGCGGACCCAGGTGTTTCTCTTCGGTAAGGTCTTTCGCAGCTCGTCGTATGTCGCGTCCTCGAAGCGCAGGCAGCACATCAGCCTCCCGCAGCGGCCCGAGATCTTCGAGGGGTCCAGCGTGGCCTTTTGCATCTTGGCCATTCGCATGGAGACCGGCTTGAGGTGTTTGAGGAACTCCTGGCAGCAGCACCGCTGCCCGCAGCGCTCGTAATCCCCGACCAACCTGGCCTCGTCGCGCGCCCCGACCTGGCGCATCTCGATCCGCGTGCGATACTGAGCGGCGAGCTTGCGCACCAGCTCTCTGAAGTCCACACGCGATTCAGCCGTGAAGTAAAAGACGATTCGCTCCCCGCCGAGCAGGTGCTCGACGGTGATGATCCTCATCGTCAGCTTCGCCTGGCGGACATGCTGGCGACAGAATGTAGCTTCCTCGCGGGCCTGGTTCTGAAGGTGCCTGTGGTCGATGATGTCCTGGCGATTGGCGACGCGGAGCACCTTCCCGCCTTCGGAGAAGGGATAATCCGGCCCGCTGCTTTCGACGTACCCGGCGAGCTGCTCGGGCGTAATCGCTCCACACCCCGCCCGGTCGGATACGGCGGAGATCACCCGGCCCAGTTCCACACCCCGGTCGGTACGGATCACTACATTCGTTCCCGGGGGCGGCGCAGGATCCAGGGCGTGGCGGAACCGACCTATGTGTCTCATCAGCCCGTAGCGCACGACCACCGCCGGGCCGGTTTCCCTCTCGCCCTCGGGCGCCTCCGACGGGACCTCCTGAGGTTCGCTTCCCTGGTCGTCCGCCGGTTCGTCGGGTGCTTGGGGGACCTCGCCATTGGGTTGCGCCGGCGACGTGGGGTCGGACATCCGCACACTCCGATCCCGATATATCGGGTCTGGTCGCGGCGGCCCGCGGCCGGTTGAGTAAGGTTCCAGTGGCCCGGCCCGTCACCGGGGTCCAAACGCCTCGTCGGCGCAAAGTCGCAATCGCCACACCCGCTCAACACTTTGCAGCAGCGGCGATGCCAATAGGATTATACCGCCCCAGTCCCAGCTGCGCAAAGGACTTTTGAACGCACCAGCCCCGCCGCGCCGAGCAAAAATCACTTGAAAGCCCCCTGACGTGATCTATAATCAATCAGTTGCACGAGGCCCAGGGCCGGAATCCCCGGGTGGCGCAAGAAAAGCGGCGGGGATGCCCTGCTAATTGTCCCGCACGAAGGTGCTCAGGCAAGTGAAGTGGCTTATCATCATCCTGTTGGCAGTCGTGGCGGGCTGTCTGCTCATTGAGATCGGCCTGGGCGTCTCGGCCGCGACGGGTCAGGTCACCTCCGCCGCCGGCGGCGATGTCGTCGCCGTCGCCGGGCAGCTTACAAGCGATTCGTATGGGATATATCTGATAGACACAAGAAAAGGTACAATGGCTGTGTATCAGTGGCTCCCCAACGTCAAGAAGCTTCGCCTGTTGGCAGCGAGGAATCTTAGTTACGACCTGCAATTGGATGAGTTCAATACGGAGCCTTTGGTAAGGCAGATCAAGCAGCTTGTCGAGCAACATAGAAGTTTAGGCGCCGAGTAGTAGCCCCCCCATACGGGCCGCTTGAGGCGCCGGGAGTGGATTACCATGGCTAAGAAGATGTATTACACCGAGGCAGAAGCCGCCGCCATGCTTGGCCTCGGTCCCGAGGACTTGGCGAAACTGGTGACCGATCAGAA
>DAOVQV010000369.1 GCA_030628445.1 Phycisphaerae bacterium
ACAGGCATTACGCCATTCCTGGGAGGCAACCTTGAGACTCTCGCCTGCCCCGAAGACGAAAGCACAGAACTGTTCGTCGCCGACGTGAAAATGTTCGTGTGGGGCTCGGGCGGGGCGAGCAGGTCGGACTACTTCATCGACTTGACGACGTGCTATCCCTACTGGCTGGAGATGCCCTGCGCGGACGTTCATCCGGCACTGGGCATTTGGAAAGTAGCCGAGGTGAACCTTCACACCGACGGGTACTACGGCGAGGCCTTCGGTCTGGCGGGCTTCTCCGGCGGACACAACAACACCGACGTGCTGCCTATCTACACGCCCGGGCCCGACCCGAACGTGTACTGGTACGTGCTGGAGACCGCCCGCTACGGCGAAGACCTGCACGCCGGCGGCGACCTGGACTACGACGACATCGTCGTCCGCGTCACAGAGAACCGCACCGCCAAGCGAATCGAAATGGAGCCGATCAGGATATGGGAGGGGCAGGTCTACAACCTTGTCGGGCCTGACGGTACGTGGTGGCCCAGCGGCACGAGCGATCCCCAGGCCAACCGCGACCAGTCCGTGGGCTCGCCCGGCACGATGGGGCCTTACTTCTTCCCGATGGGCGGCACGAGCTACGGCATGAGCCTCTACGCCCAGGCCATCCCCTACGGCCTGCGTAAGGTGCTGATGCTGGACTACCGAGACCAGGTCGTCGACGTCGGGCCGACCGCCCAGATCGGCCCCGGCTGGGACAATCTCCGCGCCCCGCGACATCTGGGCAAGTGCAACGTCCTGTTCGGCGACGGCAGCGTGGAGGCCATCGAGCCGGACGCCATCGACCCGGACCTCGACGCCAACGACGCGATGTACTGGGACCCCTCCCGATAACCCCTTATGCCTGCCAGATTTCCCGGACTCATCCGGCTCGATGACCAACAAATACCGATAACCAACGAATATGGTGATGAGCTGCCCCACGACAACCAGCGGCACAGCCGGTCGGCCCGCACCAAGCAGCACCCGTCCGGCGGAAAAATCGGCGTAATCGCCCTTGACCGTTCGCCGACAAGACGTTATCTTACCTCGCTCAATGCCGGCAGGCGAGGGGCGCGTGGCCTTCTCGCGTTTGTATCCCGGCGCAAACGTTGCTTTTTGGAAAGTCAGCCCCGGGCCGGATGCCATAATCCGGACTTTCCCCGGCGGCGGAGGCAGTTCTTGTCAGACCAACTGGTAAAAGACCTGATTGAGGCGGGGATCCACTTCGGCCATCGCGTCAGCCGGTGGAACCCCAAGATGAAGCCGTACATCTTCGGCAAGCGGAACCTCATCCACATCATCGACATCCGCCAGACGCTCAGGGGCATCCTGCTGGCCAGGAAGTTCGTCCAGCAACTCGTCCCCGAGGGCAAGGACCTGCTGTTCGTCGGCACGAAACGGCAGGCCCGCAAGGCCATCGAGGAAGGCGCCGCCAGCGTCGACATGCACTGGGTGACCGAGCGATGGCTGGGCGGGACACTGACGAACTTTCACGAAATTCGCAAGCGCGTCTCTCGGCTGGAAGAGCTCGAACAGCTCGAGGCCGACAACCTGCTGGATACTTACTCGAAGAAGCAAGGCGCCTCGCTGCGTCGCGAGTTGCGGAAGATCCACCGAAACCTGAGCGGCATTCGCCGGATGACCCGCCTGCCGGGTGCGCTGATTGTGATCGATCAGCGGCGCGAGATCATAGCCGTCCGCGAGGCGCGAAAGCTGGGCATACCGGTAAT
>DAOVQV010000161.1 GCA_030628445.1 Phycisphaerae bacterium
ACCCTCTTTAACCAGCACGTTGGGAATGTACATCGTCACCTGGGCGGAGCTGCCATCGACCGCACCGCCAACAGCTATCGGAGTGGGGCAATTGATCTTGATCGGCGGGATGGACTCGCCCATCACCTCCGCCCCCCTCAGAATCACGTCGGTCAAGTTCCCAACGTTGAAGAGCATTACGGAATTGCTGTTTGGCGGGAGGAACTTCATCACCTCCGCGGTCGCAGGGCTTCCCTGGATTGGTCCGGTGCCCTTGGCAGCCTTTATGGCCTCGGTGAGAAACGCCTCGGAGCCACCAAAGGTAACGACCACCGTCTTAGCATCTGCCGCCGCGACAAGCAGACGGACCTTCCCCTCGCCAAGTACTTTTGTCATATCGGCGAGATCCTCATCATCGAGCTCATCCAGCTTAGGGTGGGAGATACTGATCGCGTCGACCTGGGTGTCTTGGACCGTCGCGACGCCTGATTCATACGTTAACCTCAGATCCGCGACCTCCCCACCGAACAAAGTCGCCAAAAGCTCCTGGGTAAGCGACGCCTCTTCAGCCAAGAGCAATTTGAGCTTCTCGGCGTCGTTGCATTGCAGCACACACGCCAGGCCAAACACGCCCGCCCCTTGAGGCGCCCCGCCGACGACAAGCTGAAACCCGGTGATCTGGTCATACAGCCCGCCAGCGATCTGCCGCACCTTGGTCCTGGTCTCCTCAGCAATGCTAAGCTCGACCAGGAACTTATCAATCATGTCCAAACCGAGATCGATCGACTCCGCCCGATCGGCCCCGGTCGCCATATTCTGGCTGACGGCCAGGACATAAGGTAAGTCCGGGATCCGATCGAGCGAGGCTGGCGGGCAATTGGCGTATGCGGCGTTCATCTTGGCAAGCTGGCCCTGAGGGTCGAACGTAACGACCTCGTCGATGAGCAGTCCCGTCTGGGCAACCCGGAGGGAGACCGTGACGGACTGCAACTGACTCAGTATGTCGCGATACATCGGGAGGCACGCCGACATGAGCGACCGCATCGGGCCGAACATGGGCGGGACTGGCGGTACGGTGCCCGCCTCCGGTGCAGAACCCGGCGGCGGGGTCATCATCTCAAATTGGGATTGAACGGCGTCCAGCATCTTGGCGTAGATGGGACCGGCGACCCTCATGTTGATATAGACGGCCAGGTCCGAACTAGCCAGGACATCGACCTCCTTGGCGCTCAACTGGGTTGTGAAGCTCTTATCTGCGCCCAGGGCCGCGTCCAGGGCCTCCTTCGAGGGGCTTAGGGCAAGGTACCCACCCTTGGCCCCGGCGAGCATCAGGCCCATCGGTAGCATCACTGATTCGTATTCGCCGGCGGGAGCAATCTGGCAGTTCGGGAATATTTGCGTCGCCGAGTTTCCCGGGACGAAGACCACGATCGGCAGCGTCGGTGGCGCCGCGCCGGGATCGGGTGCAGCGGCGCCTGGGATACCCATCAGGGACAGCAGATCCACACCGAAGCCCGCCGGGTCCAGCATCACAACGGCAAACCCGGCGTCGGGATTGAAGCCCTCCCCAAGCATCAATGCTCCCTGAATCGCAGCGAGGGAACCTGCTGGCATGATCGGCGCGACCATCTCCGCCAGGCCGATCTCGGTTAGGTAACCATCCAACTTACCGGTGAATCCCTGGACGTTGTTTATCGCAACAAAACCCAACGCCCCTTCGGGGATATGCTTGAGCACCGGCTCGAGAGGCGGTCTGGGCGCAGCAGGTACGGTCTGGGAGCTCGGGGCCGGGGCCCCCTCGGCGCCCTGGCCGAACGTTGGGGCAGCGAGACAAAGGACGCACACCAGGCAGATGACAAATCTCATCGGACGCATAATTCAGCTCCTTTTCTCAGCTATCAGGTTGGAACGAATTCGAGGCCATGATATTACCCACATCGGTCCAAAGGCTCAACGACACAAGTTTGAAGTTTTTCTCTTACATTCCGCCCGCCGAGGCACCGGAGACCCGCGCGCCACACGCGGGAATTGCAATTACTCCAAACTGCCGGTACGATTCTACCCCAACGGCCTGACCGAAACACCCAGCGGGCTGCTTTTCGGCACAATGACATAAGAAGGAGCAGACATGCCGCCATCGGCAGAGCCTGCCAGCGCGCACGCAGCAGCAGAATCCATCGAGCTGAGTAATCTACTCAGCGACGGCGAGGTTGTCCTGCTGGCGATCAAGCCCAGCAGCTGGTTCGTCCTGCTGATCTCGCTGCCAGTCGTTGCAGTAGCTGCCCTGATCGGCGCAGGCGCATACCTAGCCGATAAACTGGCGGGTTGGGAGGGTATACCACTTCGGATTTTGGGGATGTTCTGCGTGGGAGTGGTGTGTTTGAGAATCGTCGTTGCGACGGTTCAGTGGTTAGGCAGGCTGTACGTGCTGACGAACCTGCGCGTGCTGAGGATTCACGGAACCGTCCGGACCGACCTGGTCGCCTGCCCGCTGAGGGATCTAGACCCCCCGTTGCTTTCGGTCTCAGCGGGTGAAAGGGTCTTTGGTCTGGGAAGCTTGTATTTCCAATCCCGAGGCGCCCACACTATTAGCGCTGGCTGGGCCCACATCGCAAACCCTCACGAAGTTCACCGAACGGTCCAAGATGCCATCGCCCGCGCGCGGTGAAGCTTCGTCAATCGCCACCACCTCGTCGATGAGCAAGGCACCCGTCCGAGACGCTCACTGGGCGTGCGTCGAGAGGTCGGCGACGACCGGGTTGACCAGCGAGGCGTAATCGGAGTACTTCAGTCGTATGGAACGGGTGTGCGTCCCGGCCCGGCAGACGATCTCCTCATCGGCGGCGAGATGCTCGTCAACCACCGTCGGGAGCTCATACAAGTTCCCGAAAGGCGGCTCGGCCCCAACGTCGACGTCGGGAAACAGCTTGGCCATTTCCGTCTCATCGGCCAGGGAGACGCGCTTCACCTTGAGCGCCTTGGCGGCTTTCTTCATGTCCAGCTTAAGGCTGGCCGCAAGCACGCACATGGCGTAGCTCTTGTCCACTTTCACCACGACCGCCTTGGCCACCATGTTCCCGCTGACATGCTGCTCGGCGGCTGCCTCTTGTGACGTGTAGGCCGGCGGATGTTCCAGCGCGGTGAATTTGACCTTCTTGTCCTTGAGATACTCCTCAATCTTCATTTCCATCCCCTTTCAATCCGGGATATGACCTTGGTGATCGCTAAGTAAAAGCCCTGGAATCGGCACGGCTGCGAGGCCAATTAATCTTACACGGGGGGCGCTGAGGAGGCAAACCGCCAGGGGTCACTTACCGACACAAAAGCGGGAAAAAATGCGCCCGAGGATGTCCTCCGTAACGACCTCCCCGCTGATCGCTGCCAGTTCACCCAGCGACTCGCGAAGCTCGACCGCCACAAGTTCCGCACAGTCCGCCACTTGGCCGGCCTGCATCAGCAGCGAACAAGCCCGCTCGGCCCCCGCGGCCGCGGCGATCAGACAACGCCTTTGGCGATCGTGCAGGCCCAAGGCGTCTCCGCTACGCCCGGCCGAAAGTCCCAGGCGCTCACCTATCGCGTCCCGCAACCGCCCCAGACCCGCCCCGGTTACCGCCGAAGTCGCCAACGCCGTCACAGATAAAAGCCCCTCAACCTCCGCCCCCCTGTGCTGCAGCTCGGCCCGATCGAGCAGGTCCAGCTTATTTGCCACCAAGAGCATCGGGGCGCGTCGGTTTGCAGAGCGAACCTGATCGAGGAGCCGGCGATCCTTCTGGAGCGCCCGGTCAGTCAAGTCGGCGACGAACAACACCAGGTCCGCGGCCGCGACGGCGCGTCGAGCGGCTGTGTTCGTCGCCTCACCAAGCAGCGTCTCGGCCCTGCCGAATCCGGCCGCGTCCTGCAAGATAAACGCCGAACCGTCGTCCAGGCGTACCGGCGCGCTCAATACATCTCGCGTGGTCCCCCCCAGCGCCGAGGTAATCGCCCGATCCGTCCCGCTGATGGCGTTTAGTAGCGAGCTTTTACCTACGTTGACCCGGCCAGCCAGAACAACGTGAGGCTGCTCGGTAGTTTCGGGGATCTCGGTAGCCTCAGCGGCGATGGATCGCAGCCGGCGGGCCAAACCGTCCAACCGCTCAGCCAGATCGGCCGCAGTATCAAGGACGATCTCCTCGCTGGACAGGTCGATCGACGCTTCCACACCGGCCAGGATGTCCGCGATGGAATCTGCTGCCTGTCTGCAAAACCTGTGGACCTGCCCACCCATGGCTGCAACGGCGGAACGGAGCTTGGCGTCGTCGGCGGCACAGACCACATCCGCGACGGCCTCCGCCTCGGATAAGTCTATCCGCCCGGAAAGAAACGCCCTGGCGGTGAACTCCCCGGGC
>DAOVQV010000117.1 GCA_030628445.1 Phycisphaerae bacterium
ATCCAAAGCCCTTCGCATCGTTAAACCATTTAACCGTACCCTTCGTCATCGCACTGACCTCTCGCTGGAATACGGAAATCGCGGGGATATACAGCGGGCCTGCACGACAGGAACACCACCACAGAACCTGCCGAAAAACACCAACACATTGAAACTTCCCATACCACAAAAGCCCCCGCACTACGCCCGACGTGTAAGGTAAACTACCTTCTGGATAAGTACGCTAACGGGTCTCGACCGCCAATTCAACGAAATTCCGGGAAATTCTTACCCCTTGCAGGCGGGCCGTCGGGCCTCACAGATCTATGAACACCTTCATGGTCTTATCGCCGGTCCGGACGATGTATTCGTAAGCGGCGGCGTACTCGGTGAGCGGAAAGTGCTTTGAGATCAGCGGGTCGGTGATGATCGCACCGGAGCGGATCAGCTCGACGGCACGTTGATAATCCGGGCGCTGGTACATCAATGTTCCCCGTAGCTGCAGTTCGCGGTCCTGGACCAGTCCTATGTCGACTCGCGGCCTCTCGCCGAAGACCCCGACTACCACTATCGTTCCGCCCTTGGCGATTGTCTGGACGGCGGCTTCGATCGTAACTTCCGCCCCGACACATTCGAACGCCACGTCAAAACCGTCCGGGCCGAATACTGCGGCGCTGGCGTCGTTGAGCGTCTCGGTCCCGGCGTTGCTGCGGTTCGCCAGGTCGCACTTGGCGGCCACTTCCAGGCGATAGTCGCTCAGATCGGTAATCAGGACGTTTGCCCCTTCGCTGCGGGCAACTTGCGCGACCAGATTACCGATGGGCCCCGCCCCCAGCACGGCGACGTTTTTCCCCCCAATTTGCCCGGCTCGCATTACGGCGTGGACGCCGACAGCGGCGGGCTCGACCAGGGCGCCTTGTTCGAATGTGAAATCATCCGGGAGGGGGACTATCTTCTCGGCGGCGGTGACGAATAGATCCTGCGCGCAGCCCGGTGCTTGGAACCCCTCGACCTTGAGTGTATCGCAGATGTGGTAATCTCCGCGTCTGCAGGGCCCGCACGTACCGCAGCAGATCTGCGGTAAGCTCGTGACCTTCATCCCCGGTCCGATTGCTTTGACGTCACGGCCCACCTGCTCGACGATGGCACAGAACTCATGGCCTTGCACCACGGGATAACTTGTATACGGGTGCTTCCCGCGCCAGACATGCACGTCAGACCCGCAGATCCCGATTCTCTTGATTCGCAACAGGACCTGCCCCGGCCCCGGCGACGGTGCGTCGATCTGGCGGATCTGGATCTTCCCCGGTGCGGTCATTACAGCTTGTCTCATCGAAAGCCCCTTGCGAAATGACAGGTGTCAACTGTTGAACGCTAAACGCCAATTTCTATTCCACGGTGACCGATTTGGCCAGGTTCCGCGGTTTGTCCACGTTGCACCCGCGTGCGACGGCGGCGTGATATGCCAGAAGCTGCAGCGGGATAACGGTGAGCATCGGTTGGAACTGAGCGGGGCAGTTAGGGACGTAAATGACGTGATCGCAATAGCGGCGGATATCTTCGTTACCTTCGGTGGCTACGGCAATAACGCGTCCTTTCCTTGCCCGGACCTCTTCGATGTTACCCAGTATCTTCTCATATGTCGTGCAGCGCGTGGCGATGAAGACAACCGGCATCCCCTCATGAATCAGGGCGATCGGCCCGTGCTTCATCTCCGCAGCCGGGAGGCCTTCGGCGTGGATGTAGCTGATCTCCTTGAGCTTCAACGCGCCCTCAAGCGCGATCGGGTAGTTGTATCCGCGCCCGAGGAACAGCCAGTTGTCGCGATCGACATACTCGTTAACCAAGTCCTTTATCGCGTCAGACTGCTCCAGCGCCACCGCGATTTTGTCCGGAATTTCGGACAGGGCCCGCAGGTACTTTTCCATTGCCCCTTGCGACATGAACCTCCGCCGCCCCAGCATCAGTGCGATCAGCGTCTCGACCACCAACTGGCACGTAAAGGCCTTGGTCGAAGCCACTCCGATCTCCGGCCCGGCGTGAAGATACACACCGGCGTCGGTCTCTCGGGCGATAGTGGAGCCCACGACGTTGACGATCCCGATGGTGACGGCGCCTTTTTCCTTGGCCTCTCGCAGGGCGGCCAGCGTGTCGGCCGTTTCGCCGGACTGGCTGATCGCGATAACGGCCGTGCCCTCCTCGATGATCGGATTGCGATACCGAAACTCGCTGGCGTATTCCACCTCTGTCGCAATGCGCGCCAGGTCCTCGAAGAGATACTCTCCGACCAGTCCTGCATGCCATGCCGTCCCGCAGGCCATCAGGACGAGCTTGCGTATCTTGATAAGTTCGCGGTCGATGCTCCCCAAACCGCCCAACTGCACCGACAGGTCGCGCAGATTGATCCTTCCGCTCAGCGATGTGCGGACTACCTCCGGCTGCTCGAAAATCTCTTTCAGCATGTAGTGGTCGTATCCGCCCTTGGCGATCTCCTCCAGCGACCATTCTATCTGCTGAATTTCCTTGGTTACCGGGACGTTATCGATAGTCGTCGTCCGCATCCCGTCGCTGGTGACGACGGCCATCTCGTTGTCGTTAAGGTAAATCACGTTGTCGGTATGCTCGATAACCGCGGAGGCGTCGGAGGCGATGACGTACTCATCCTTGCCCACGCCGATAATCAGCGGGCTTCCCTTGCGAGCGCAGATGAGCTTGTCCGGTTCGCCGCCGGCGACGACGGCCAGGCCATACGTCCCCGTTACCTCGCCCAGTGCCGCCCGGACGGCCTCCTCGAGCGACCTGGCGCCATCCTTGTAGAATTCGCCTATCAAGTGCGCCAAGACCTCGGTATCGGTCTGGGAGCGGAACGTGTGCCCCTTGTCGGTCAGGAACTGCTTCAGGGTCGCGTAGTTCTCGATGATCCCGTTGTGAACGAGGGCGATCCGCCCCTCACAGTCGATATGCGGGTGGGCGTTCAGCTCGTTCGGTTCTCCGTGCGTCGCCCAGCGCGTATGGGCGATTCCAAGCGTCCCGGTGTCGAGTCCCTCGGCGCCCTCCAGGGCCTCCTCCAGGACGGAGATTCGCCCGGAGCGTTTCAGAACCCGAAGCTGCCCTTCATGGTGGATGCAGATACCGGCTGAGTCGTATCCGCGATACTCCAGGCGCTTGAGGCCCTCAATCAGAATCCCGCAGGCTTGTTTCTTCCCGACGTATCCGACGATTCCACACATTGGACCACTCCAAGTAAAGTTCAGTTATGCAACATCTACGCGTCGGGCCCGTGCCTTGTTCGCAAGAAACCCCGGTCCCGGGTCCGCTCACAGCTCCAGCAGACCTGCCCCGGCGACGGGTTTGCAGATGTGTACGTCGAACTTCAGTCCGCGCGGGGTGTAGAAACGTTTTCGCAACTGGCTCATAAGCCTTCCCAATGACTCCGTCCGCAGAAGGATCATCACGCATCCGCCCAGCCCAGCACCGGCCAGCTGGGACCCGATTACTCCTTCTATAGAATCGGCAATATCGACGAGTCGATCAATTGAACCCGTGCTGCAAGCATAGCGGCCGGATTGGGTCGCCAAGTCCGCATCCGTTGCAGCCAAGCCGCCCAGAGTCGCGTCGTCCGTGCGCACAATGTGTTTATGGCGGCGGGCTTTAGCGTCATATCGTACGATGCGGTCGCCGTCGTGACTGGCCCGCATGAACCGCCCGAGACGGTCGTAATCGCCTTGTTTGATTGTCCTGGCGAATTGTGAACTTCTGAGGCATTCGCTGATTCCATACAAGGCGATTCCGCGCAAATTGTATCCGCCCAGATTGGCGTGCGTGGTGAAGATCTGCTCCAGGCGATCGGCGTCGTCCGGATGTGCGAGCTGTCTGAGGCGTCGGCGCGACGGTCGGTTCGGTAAGAGCATCAGGGCCCGATATATCTCGCCGGGGCGGACCTTGAGGCGATCCGGCGCCAGGTCGCGGAGGTGTTCGACCCCCGCAGCCGCCGGCCAGGACCTGCGAAGCAGCATCTGAGCGATCTGGTAGCACGCCAGGCGTTGGTTGTAGGTGTCCCGGGCGGCGCCGCTCTTGACAGCTCGCGAGCCGCTGTGCGCTATCGCCAGGGACATCTGTGGCGGAAAACGGACCTGGTCGGCCTTGTGGAACGGGAAAAACGCCATGTGCGAAATGTATCCGGCCGTGCTGGAGCGGATGGCGGCGTGATCCGCACGGGCCCCCGGCGACTCGACAAACCATTCGCCCTCGCCGCATAAGTCGATGAAATCGCGCATCGTCATGTCCAGCCCGTTCAAAGCCAGCGCCGCCTCGGCGAATGCCTCCACAATCGCCGAGCTGGACGAAAGCCCCGCACCCATCGGTATATTTCCGTCGACGAGGCAGTCCATCCCCTTCAGGTGGACTCCGCGGGCCTCGTGCTGCATCCGCAGCAGAGGGGCGCGGGCGTAGTGGCTCCAATCGCCGGGTGCGGCCTGTATGACGCTCTGTGCGGCCTTGGAGCCGAGGAATTCCATCCAGTCGCTCCAGCTGAAACCCCGAACCAATTCGTAGATCCTGAACTGACGCGGCGGGAAGCGACGGGGTTGCAAATTGTTCAGCGTGATCGAATCGTCCCCCCTGACACCCGCCGCCAGCAGCATCTCGCGGTTGATCGCCATGACGTTAACGTCCCCCCCACGATGGTCCACGTGTCGCCCCATCAGGTTGATCCGCCCGGGCGCCCGGCACAGAACCATGGACCTGTCCTTACCGAAACGCCTGATAAACTCCCTCACGAGACGCACCATCGCCCTGCGGCGATCGGCGTGGAGCGATTCGTCCGCCCCGTAAATGCGCTGCATTAGGCGGCGCAGTTTCGGTGGGTCGCTGTGCAATAGTTTCAACCACTGCTGTCCCGGTCGATAAACGCGCCTGGACAGTCGCTTCTTGGATACCACCGAAACGCGCGAGGGCTTTTTGCGCTTTGCGAGGACTTCCTCAACGCTCATCAGCTCTTGGGGCGTGTTGAAGGCCATCAGCTCGCAGGAGTCCTCCAGCAGCATGGTTCCAACCCGCCCGGTGCGGGCGATGTGCTCCACCGTGTCGGTCAAATACAGCTCGCCCTGGACGTTGTTGGCTCGAAGCAGCTTAAGGGCCTCCCGCAAGGGCTCGAAGCGGAAGATGTACATGGAGATGTTGACTTCGCGGCTGAGCCGTTCGATCTGCGCCGCCGTGAACCACCTCCCGCCCAGGCGCAGTTTCTTGTGCTTCCGCCGTGCCTCTTGGATGTCCGGTAACTCCACTTCGCCCAGGATTTGCCCGGCCCGGTCCACCACGACGCGTCCGGCCGTGCTTCCGCGCAGCTTTGGGACCGTGGTCATGATCACATCGGCGCCTGTTCTGTCAAACCGTTCCAGAAGGCGGCGGACCACCTTCGGGTGTGTGACCTTATCGCCCATGACAACCATAACGTTCCCGTCGAATCCCTGGGCCTCCAGCGCTGAGGCGGCGATTGATGCGGCGTGCCCGGTTCCTTTGGGCCGGCCCTGGTAGACGAACGATACGTCAGGATGGGCGTCGGCGACGGTGGAGATCACCTGATCCGCCATTTGTCCGACGATGATGATGAAGTGCCTCAGACCTGCCGCTTTGTAGACGTCGACCGCCCGGACGATCGCCGGGACGCCCAGAATAGGAAAGCACACCTTGTGCCGGGCCGTCGAGGCCATCCGCTTACCCTGACCGCCCGCCAGGATCACACACACCGTCCGGGCCTG
>DAOVQV010000015.1 GCA_030628445.1 Phycisphaerae bacterium
ATGGAACTGATCAAATCGGGACAGGTAGTACGGATTGGACAGAAAGTTGCTCCACTGGCGGCGCAGGGCGAGCAGGCGATCGGATACGGGTCCGTCGTTGTGGGCGTAGGCCGTCGAGCGAGTCTTCAGCATCCCGTAAGGTTGGACCATGAAGTACGCCCGGCGCTTGGCGGACATCTCAAGCAGTGGCTCGATTTCGTCAATGTTGTCGTCCATCAAGACGGCGATTACATTGACCCGTTGGAACTCGTGTACCCTGGCGGCCGAGAGAAGCTCGACGGCTCGCCAGGCCTGCTCCCACGCACCATCGATTCCGCGTCGTTCGTCGTGTCTGGCGGGCGTGGCGTAATCGATGCTGACCGAGACACCCCAGGCCCCGGCCGCCATGATGTCTTTGGCGACCTGCGGCGTGACGAACCACCCGTTGGTTGTTACGAACGGGAAATGATACTCTCCAACGGCGGCGATGATTTCGGGCAGGTCGGTCCGCAATAGCGGCTCGCCCCCGGCCAGCGATATCAGAAGCGATCCGAACGAGGATAACTTCCGAACACCGGCGGCGTACTGGGCGACGGTCGGCTCGGCGGCCTGGCCCATCGGGTCGCGCCAATACCCGCAGAAGCGGCAGCGGAAGTTGCAGCGGTAAGTCACCTGCCAAGCACACCACAGCGGATGCCCCGACGTCCAGGCACGAAAGAGTCTGATCTTCTTGGCGGTCGGACTCAGCATTGACGTCCATTGTATAAAGCTCAAACCGACTAGCAAATGCGTCCAGGGCCTTTTTGGGATTTTACAGTGCATAAGGCAATTGCACGGGCTGCTTGACACTGTGCAGCGGGGGCCATAACTTTTACCCGAACGAATCGCGCGGACCCAGACGAGGCGTGCTGTGCGCGGCCGGAAATGGCTGAAAAGAATCACCAGCGGAATCTGTTGAGTTACACGACGGTAGGGGTCGAGTTCATTGCGGTCTTCGGGATGCTGCTGGGGGTCGGGCTGCTGGTGGACTGGCGTCTGGGCACCACGCCGGGACTGGGCCTTTTGGGCGGCGTCTGCGGTTTTGCGGCAGGGCTCAGACACCTGCTGCGACGGGTCCGGTCCCTGCGAGATGAATACGTCGAGCAGGACATCGACGGTATCGGGCGCGATTTGTAATCCGGTCGCTCAAAGTGCTTAAGAACTGTGCTTATGGGCGAAGCTGAAGCTTTACCCGACAGAATCATCGAGACGGAAGATGGCCCGATCACAGGCAATGCGGATCTGCGTGGGGGGGATGCTTGGGTGGGTCATTTCGTTCGCGGCCGTTTCGGGCGCGCTCGGTGCTTATCCGACCTGGAGGGGGTTCGGATGGGCCGGGCTGAAGGGTGAACTTGTCGCTGCGGGGATCGTGCTGGGTGTGAAGGTCCTCTCGAGTATAGTGGTTGTCCGCAAGGCCGCACGCGGAGCCGGACCGGCCGCTATTGCTTTTGTCGTCCTTGCGATGGCGCGTGCGGTCGGCTGCGTGGCTCTGGCCGCGGCGGCGCTGACGGCCCTGGCGCTGAGCGGCGCGGTGCTGTTTGTCTGGGTTGCAATCTTCTACCTTGTGACGCTGGCGGCGGAGTGCATCTGGCTCACAAAGGCCCTGCGGGACGACGCCCGCAGAATCGCGCTTGGCGAAGTCAGCAGGGCTGGGGCGCCGCAGGCTGCTGCTGAGGAGACGACGTGAAGATCGATCCGACCGAGCTGATCCGACTCATCAGCGATCACCCCTGGCCCGGGTGTCAGGTGCGACTTGGCGGGATCGAGATTACCTGCATGTCTGACGGTATCGCCTCGATGATTCTGGTCGCCGCGTGTTTGATGGCCGTGATCATTCCACTTGCTCGTCGCTGGCGCCCCAGACCCACCGGAGGAGCGAACTTGCTGGAGGTGGTTGTCATCTTCGTGCGGGACATGATCGCCCGCCCGGCGTTGGGCGCCAGGGCTTACGATTTTCTGCCGTTCCTGCTGACGATGTTCCTGTTTATCGGCGGACTGAATCTGATGGGATTGGTCCCGCTGGAAGGTATCACGACACTGACGGGGTATCCGGTCGGCGGCGTCCCGACGAGCATTCCTGTCGTCTGTGCGTCGCTGGCGGGGATTAGCCTGTTTTCGATCGTTTTTCTGGGGTTGCGTCGTCAAGCGTTGCTATATCATCAGAGCCGGTCCTTACCGATGTGGGCGTGCGGCCTGGCCTCGCCGGTCCTTTGGCTCAAGAGCCTTTGCCCCGACTTACCCGGCGCGGTGGGCGTACTCCTGCTGCCTGTGCTCGTGGTGCTGGAGCTGATCGGCGCCGTAGCCAAGTGCTTTGCGTTGGTGGTGCGCCTGTTTGCGAATATGCTTTCGGGCCACACGCTGCTCGCGCTTTTTTTGATGTTCTTCCTGCGGGCGCTGGCCGTGGCGGTGCGGGGGGGTGGGTACCAGGTCACCTACATCGGTCCGTTCGTCATTATGGTGTCGGTGGTGTTCAACATCCTGGAGATTCTGGTAGCCGCCCTGCAGGCGTACATCTTCACGTTCCTGACGGCGATGTTTATCGGAATGTATGTGGAATCGGTCCATTGACAGTTCCAGAGAATCCTTTCCGCGGTGGCGGGGTTTGTGGTACAGTCCGGCGTTCGTGTATTTGGTGGATAACCGGAGTCTTCGGGTTCGGGAGAAGAGGATGAATACGTCAACACGAGTGGTGTTTGTAAGTTTGGTCCTGGTTGCAGTGGCGGCGACGGCCTTTGGAGCCGATCCGGCCGCGACGAAGGCGCCCCCAGCTGAAGTCGCCATGAACGTTCCATGGGCCAAAGCGCTGGCGATTGTAGGCGCCTGTTTTGGAGCGGCCTTGTGCGCGATAGGTGGCGGATACGGCATTGCCCGCATCGGAAGCGCGTGCATCGAATCCATAGCGCGTCAGCCCGAAGCTGGCGGAGCGATGTTTGCGCCGTTGGTTATCTCCGCGGCGATGGTCGAAGGCGGGATGCTGTTCGCCATCGTCGTATGTTTGCTGGGCGTTCTGTTTATCTAGCTTCATTGCCGCTACGGTCGCCAGGAGCCGCTAGAAGGGTCGATGTGTCATGTCTTCAAACCCGTGGCCGCCGGTTGCATCCGGGCTTGGTGTGGCGCTTTGTGCGCTGAGTCCGGTGCTGGGGGCCGGGCCGCAGGATGCTTTTAGAATCGGTGATCTTGGGCACGCCATCGCAACGTGCCTGATCTTCCTGATCCTGCTGCTGGTCCTGGGCAAATGGGCGTGGGGTCCTATAGTCTCCCAGCTTCGCCGGCGTGAGCAGTCCATCTCCGAGGCGATCGATCAGGCCGAACAGCGGGAAAAGCACTCCCACCAGCTGCTGGCGCTGTACAAGGCACGGCTGGACCAGGCCGAAGCCGAAGCGAAAGAGGTCCTGGCCGATTCGCGAACCCAAGCTGCCGAAGCGCGAGATGAGGTTGTAAACGCCGCACGCGACGAGGGCCGTCAGCTTATCGATCGCGCCCGCGGGGATATCGCCGACGCCAAGCAACAGGCGCTTAAGGATCTGCAAACCACCACGGCCGAACTGGCCGCCCAGATAGCCCAGCGCCTCCTCCACACAGTACTGGGCTCTGAGGAACATGAACAACTCATAGCCCGATCGTTGGAAGAGATACAGGCCCGGGCCGGGGAAGATTCCTGATGTCCAAGCTGTCCACCAGGGCTCAAAGCGTGATGGACCCGACGGTGATGCGCCTCGCCGGCGAATATGCCCGGGGACTGTTGGAGTGCATACCCCAAGACGATCAGGCCGAGTCGCTCGCCGACGAGCTTACGCAGCTTCTTGAGACGCTGCAGGCGATAGAGGGTTTTTCGTCGCTGCTTGCCCGTTGGCAGATGAGCGGCGCCGGGGCTGAGCACATGGTGGAACGCACCTTCGCGGGCCGTGTCAGCAAACCGCTTGAGGCACTGCTTGTTTTACTAGCCCGCAACGGCAGGCTGGGTATTTTACCTCCCGTCGTGCGGGCCTTTGGCGAGCAGTTAGACGCCAGGGAAGGGAAGGTCAAGGTGACTTTGACTACGGCCGTTCCCGTACCGGACGCGCAGCGCCCGTCTCTCCTGGCCGCGGTGCAAAAGGCCATTGGTGCGAAGGCGGCCGTGAAGATGCGAGTGGACAAGAACCTACTCGGCGGGGTGGTCCTGCAGGTTGGCGATGTCCGCTATGACGCATCGGTGGCGGGCGACCTCGCCAAACTGCGGGATCAGATTCTAAGCGGGACGGGCCCGACAGGACAGTGAGCGCGGCGGCGAAGTAAGCAGGTTGGCGAAGCTTGACTATCTCAAAACCATCGCGCAACTTATGTTTAATCAGACTCAGCTTGGCACGTAAGGCGGGCGTATCTGGACAATGAAATTTCGAGCCGACGAAATCGCGAGCGTCATTCGCCAGCAGATAGCCGACTACCACCGCCAACTCGATGTATCGACGGTGGGGCAGGTCTTGGAGGTGGGCGACGGGATCGTCCAGATATACGGGCTCGTGGAGGCCAAGGCCGGCGAGATGCTCCAGTTCGCCGGCGGGCAGATAGGGCAGGTCTTTGACCTTCAGGCCAACAGCATCGGCGCCGTCGTGTACGGGCAGTGCGAGCGGATCAAGGCCGGCAGCACGGTTCGAAGCACCGGGGCCTTGCTTGAAATTCCCGTAGGAGATCAGATGCTCGGGCGCGTGGTCGACCCGCTCGGGCGGCCCCTAGATGGCGCCGGTCCGATCCACACCGACCAGAGGCGCCTCCTTGAAGCCCCCGCGCCATCCATCGCCGAACGCCAGCCCGTCAACGAGGCGCTGCACACGGGCCTGAAGGCCGTCGATTCGATGACGCCGATCGGCCGGGGCCAGCGTGAGCTGATCATCGGCGACCGCAAGACCGGAAAGACCGCGATCGCCGTCGACACGATTATCAACCAGAAGGACACAGGCGTCATATGCGTCTATGTGGCGATCGGCCAGAAGGAATCCACTGTGGCGGGTCTGGTCGAGACGCTTCGGGCGCACGACGCGATGCGCCACACGATAGTGGTCTCGGCCTCCAGCAGCGACCCGGCGCCGCTGCAATACATCGCCCCATACAGCGGGTGTGCGATTGCGGAGCATTTTATGTACACCGAAGGCGCGGGAACGCTTGTGGTCTACGACGACCTGACCAACCAGGCAGCCGCATATCGTCAGATATCGCTGCTTCTTCGTCGCCCGCCGGGGCGGGAGGCATACCCCGGCGACGTGTTCTACTTGCACTCCCGCCTGCTGGAGCGAGCGTGCAAGCTGGCCGACCGCTACGTGATAGCGCCGAAAGATACACCGGCAGATGCGGACGTCGAAGGCGCCGACGGGCAGGTGTATGTGGGTCCGATCGGCAAGGCCGCTGCCGTCGAAGCTATGGCGGGGATGGATGGCGCCGAGGGGCTTACCCTCCATCGTCTGTCGTCTTCGGGTGGGTCGATGACGGCCTTGCCAATATGCCAAACGCAGGAAGGGCAGGTCTCGGCCTATATCCCGACGAACCTCATCTCGATTACCGACGGGCAGATTTATCTGGAGCCGTCGCTGTTCTTCGCCGGCGTTCGCCCGGCCGTAAACGTCGGTATCTCTGTCAGCCGCGTCGGTTACAAGGCGGCCTGCGAGGCCATGAAACAGGTGGCCGGGAGTTTGCGACTGGACCTGGCTGTCTATCGCGAGCTGGAATCGTTCGCCCAATTAGGTGTCGAGCTGGATCCGACCAGCCGCGCCCAGTTGGACCGCGGACAGCGCATGGTCCGCCTGCTGACCCAGCCGCAGTACTCGCCGTTGCCGATTGTGGATCAGATCCTTGGAATCTACGCCGCCACTGGCGGGTTTCTGGATGATTTGTTGCTCGATGAGATCCCGCACTTCGAGGGCGGGTTGATAAAGTTCATCCGCGATGAGCATCCTGACCTCTACGAAGCCGTCAAGACAGAGCAGTCGTTCACAAAGGAGCGTCAGAAGCAATTGGACCGTATCATCACCCAGTTCACCGAGACCGGCTGGAGGGATGTCCGCCGTGCCCTGCGGGCAAGGCCCGGCGATGGCGAGGCGGACGAGAGCTAGATAAACCCAAGCGAAGCGACAAGACGATGCCCGAGGTGAGAGACATACTGACCCGAACCAAGACGGTGCGCAACGTCCGCCGCGTCACCAAGACGATGGAGATGGTCGCCACCGCCAGGTTCCAGAAGTCCCGAAAGCGCACGGTCGCGCTTCGGTCCTATACCAACAGACTCGCCGAGCTTACCGGGGACGTGGTCGCCCGGGGCACCCGCTCGAAGGCCTTCCATCCACTGCTGCTCGAGCACGAGCAAGTGAAGCGCGACGTCTTGCTCATCATAACTTCCGATCGCGGCCTGTGCGGTCCCTACAATTCCTCAGTCCTTCGCATCGCCATGGAGCGCCTCGGTCAGCTGCTGGAGGCTGAATATCACGTCGAGCTCCACGTGGTGGGGCGAAAGGGCATACAATACCTTAAGCATCGCGGGTTGGTTGTGGACGTCGAATACGCACAATTTGAGGGCTCACCTGTCTACGAACACGTCTCCGCCCTTACCGACGGGCTCATGGAAGAGTTTCTCAACGCCCAGATCGGCGGGCTGGAGGTGGCGTACATGCAGTTCATATCCTCGGGAAGACGCAGACCGGCGATCGCGCAGATCCTTCCACTGTCGAATCTGCCCACCCCGCCACGTCTGCCCACTCTGGGCGAGCCGGCCGCCTATGAACTGTGCCCGTCGGGCGATGAGATCTTGGCCCGGCTGCTTCCGGCGACGGTTCGAATGCGGATGTATCAGTGTTTCCTTGATGCGGCGGTTTGTGAGCAGTTTGAGCGGATCGCCGCCATGCGGTCGGCGACGGAAAACGCCGACGAGATGATTCATGACTTAACAGTCCGGTACAACCGGATCAGGCAGGCTCAGATTACCACGGAACTGACGGAGATCATGGGTGGCCGGATGGGCCTCGGATGAAGATCGTGCAGCATTTGACAGATCCCACATACCATCGTGGAAAGTAGACAGGATTCATGATGTCGGCGACCGGTAAGATAACTCAGGTAATAGGCTCGACCTTTGACGCCCAATTTCCCGACGAGCAGATCCCGCCCATCCACAATGCCGTTGAGGTACTGGACAAGCAAACCCCATCTGTCCTCAAGGTCGTCGGGGAGGTCCAGCAGCATTTGGGGGGCGGGTCCGTGCGGTGCATCGCCTTAGGTTCGACGGAAGGTATGGTTCGCGGGATGGGGGTGCGGGACACGGGCTCGCCTGTGATGATGCCGGTCGGCCCCGCCGTGCTGGGACGAGTGTTTAACTTGCTGGGTGAACCGATTGACGGAGCAGGGCCTGTCGAGACCGACGAATACCGCCCGATCCACGCACCGCCGCCGGACTTTGACACCCTCAGTCCCAAGTCCGAGCTGTTCGAGACGGGTATCAAGGTAATCGACCTGCTCGCACCGTTTGTGCGCGGTGGGAAGACAGGCCTGTTCGGCGGGGCCGGGCTTGGTAAGACCGTCATCATCCAGGAGTTGATAACGCGGATCGCCACCAAGCACGGCGGGTACAGCGTCTTTGCCGGCGTAGGCGAGCGCAGCCGCGAAGGTAATGACATGTGGCTGGACATGCAGCAGATGGAAATCGGCGATACCGGACAGAAGCTGCTGGAGCGAACGGCCATGGTCTTCGGGCAGATGAACGAACCTCCAGGCGCCCGCCTGCGAGCCGCCCTCAGCGCACTTACGGTGGCGGAGTACTTCCGCGACACCGGGGCCGACACGCTGCTGTTTATCGACAACATTTTCCGCTTCTCCCAGGCGGGCAGCGAGGTTTCGGCTCTTCTGGGACGGATGCCGTCTGCTGTGGGGTATCAGCCGACGCTGGCGACGGAGATGGGTGAGCTTCAGGAGCGGATCACCTCGACCCACAAGGGTGCAATTACGTCGGTCCAGGCCGTCTACGTTCCGGCCGACGACATGACCGACCCGGCCGCGGCGACGGCCGTGACGCACCTCGATGCCTTCATCGTCCTGGAACGCTCGATCGTCGAGAAGGGGATTTACCCGGCGATCGACCCGCTGAGCAGCTCCTCGCGGATCCTCGATCCACAGATCGTCGGCGCCGAGCACTACAACGTCGCGCGCCGGGTCCAGCAGATCCTCCAGCGATACCGCGACCTGCAGGAGATCATCGCAATCCTCGGCGTTGACGAACTCAGCGAGGAAGATAAGCGCATCGTCGCCCGGGCCAGGCGGATCGAGGGGTTCTTCGCTCAGCCGTTCTTCGTGACGGAGGTCTTTACCGGGAAGAGTGGGAAGTTCACGGCGCTCGCCGAGACGATCCAATCGTTCGGTCAGATTATAGAGGGCAAGTGGGACCATCTGCCGGAGGCGGCGTTTATGTACGTCGGCTCGATCGACGATGCCGTCGAGCGTGCCGAGGAACTCGCCGAACCCGAAAAGCATGAGGCGCCGTCCGGTCCGGAGTGAATCGGGAGCTGTTCACCCGCAAGCGACTCGTCAGCACAGACCGACGAGTGTTGAGCAGCAATAAGCTAAGGAGCCGACAATGGACATATACGAAGCGATCAAACAGCGGTACAGCGTTCGTGCGTACGAGGACAAGCCTATCGAGGACGATAAGCTCCAGCGGGTTCTGGAGGCCGGGCGGGTGGCGCCGTCGGGAAATAACCGCCAGGAGTGGAAGTTCATCGTCGTAAGGGATCCCGAGCTGCGGTCGGGTCTGGCGAAGGCCGCCGAGCAGCCGTTCGTCGGGCAGGCCCCGGTCGTCATAGTCGTGGTAGGGACGAATCCCACCCGTATAATGAAGTGCGAGGTCCCGGCCGATCCGGTGGACTGTGCGATCGCGATCGACCACATGACACTGGCGGCCGTCGCCGAAGGGCTGGGTACGTGCTGGATCGGGCATTTCGATCAGAAGGCGTCCCGTAAGGTCCTCGGCGTGCCCGAGACAGCAACGGTTATCGAGCTGCTCCCGTTGGGCTACCCCGCGGGCGGACCGAAGGGGAAACCCCGGAAAGCGTTCAGCGAGGTGGTCTGCTACGAGAAGTTCTCGTAGGGTTTCGGTGGGTGGGGCGGCTCTGTGCAGCTCGGCGCACTGCAGATTAGGGATCGACAGTGAGGTCTCGATAATTGCCTGGATACCGAAAACGTTTCTCTTGTAGGGTTGTCACGCCGGCGGGCCAGATCACCAGCACCGACGCCGTCAGCGTCTCGCTGCCGGGGCGCGACGGGGCGATGGGGATTCTTGGCGGCCATGCGCCAATGGTGTCGATGATCGGGCGGGGTCTGGTGTCCATCGAGCCTCCCGAAGGGCACAAGCTCGGGTTCTTCGTGGCCGGCGGATTTGCCCATGTCGCCGATAATGTCGTGACGATCATCGCCGAGCAGTGCGAACAGATGGATCAGATCGACTCGGAGGCCCTGCGGAGGGAAATGGATCGCGCCAAGTCCATGCCCGACGACAGCGCCTCTCAGCGCGCTGCCCGCGACGAGGCCCTCGCCAGGGCCAGGACCAAATTCGCCGTCGTCCAGACGTGGCGCCGCCAGGACACCGGAGGACATTGAACCGCAAATGCGGCGCATCCGGATCGCAACACGCACCAGCATCCTTGCACAGCGCCAGGCCGCACTGGTCGCCGAAGCGATCCGCTCTATCGATGAGACGATCGACACGGAGCTGGTCCTCCTGGGGACGGCCGGTGACGCCCGCAGCGTCAAAGTGAGCGAAATCGGCGGGAAGGGGATATTCACCGCCGAGCTGGAGGCGGCTCTTCGGGCCGGGGAAGTGGACCTGGCTGTTCACTCTGCCAAGGACCTCCCCGTAGCAATGGCCGAAGACCTGCAGATAGCGGCCGTGCCCCCAAGAGACGATCCGCGCGATGCGCTGGTTTCCCGAGGCGGCGGCGCTCTTGCGGACTTACCGGGCGGGGCGAAGGTGGGCACGGGCAGCCTTCGCCGCCGGGCGCAGTTGCTTGCGACCCGTAGCGATCTGCAGGTTGTCTCGCTTCGAGGGAACGTTGAGACGCGATTGGGTAAGGTCATCTGCGACGAACCACCGCTTGACGCCGTCGTTGTCGCAATGGCGGGTCTGAATCGAAGCGGTCTGGCGAGCCGCTATGCGGGGAAGGTCCACCCGCTTGAGCTGGATCAATTCGTCCCCGCCGCCGGACAGGGGGCACTGGCGGTTCAGACGCTTCTAGGCCGCGGTGGTCTGGGCGACCTTCTCGCGCGAATCGACGATCCCGATTCACACAAGGCCCTGACGGCCGAGCGGTCCGTAATCGCCGCACTGCACGCCGATTGCCATAGCTGTATCGGTGTGCATATCGCAAGGGCCGCCGATCGGTGGGGCGCGCAAGCTATGGTCGCATCCCCGGACGGCACGGATGTTCTACGCGAGCGTCTGGCGGCGCCGTCCCCCGACGCCGCTGCCGCGCGAATCACCGAGGCGCTGCTCCAAGCGGGCGCCGTCGAACTGCTGTCTCGTTAGCACCTCAAGCTCGATGCCATTGACCGACCCGCCAAATTGACCTGTCCCGATACCCACTCGCCCAATCCCGTAAGGCACCCTCGGCCCCGTCCAGGTAACGAGATCCGCCCAAAACCTCCCTCGCAAGAATTCCCAGCCAAGTAAAATAGGGAAAGTTTTCCGCTTTGTTCGCCTGGACCCCGTCCGAATCTTATTCTTAAACGTGTTGGATAGTCGCATTTTACAGCCGCCCCGAAACTAAACGTAGCGGCCTGGATGCGCCAGATGAGGCGCCGCCCCAAGAGGCCAGACGAGTCTTGCGGGCTCCATTGACACTGCAGTTGCAACTGATCCCACATTGGGTCGTTCCTGCAGGTCCAGAAGATATTCAACGGCTTTGACAATCGCATAAGAGTTATTTGTGGTAAGTCAAGTACCCCCCGTACCAAGCCGATAGTTCGTGTGGAACGGTGTGTAGACGATCTGGAAGGCTGGGCTTTCAGCCCGGGTGCTAGAAACCAGACTTGGCCCGACGAAACGCCGGCCTCGGCCGGCGAAGGGAGGTGAGCTGAGCGATAAGGAGTTGAGCGTGGTCAAGCGATTCAGCACCCAGCACAGAAGGCACAGTCACCGATGCATTGAAAACATGCTCATCAAAATGATGAGGAAACTGTCGTCGAGTCCCTGTTGAGGACATTTGGCAAACAGAATTTCGGAGGATCATTCCCATGAGGAACAAAGCTTTTACACTGGTTGAAATTCTCATCGTCGTGATCATTCTCGGGATCCTGGCCGCGATCGTGATTCCGCAGTTCACCAAGGCATCTGAGGATGCACGCGAATCGGCGCTGGCCAGCGACCTGCAGATGATCCGGTCCCAGCTCGAGCTGTACAAGGTCCAGCACCTGGAGAACTATCCTAACGGTGTTGGGATCGCCGCTTGGCAGGTACAGTTGACCGGCCAGACGGACAACACGGGCGCTGCCGGTACGGACTTCGGCCCGTACATGCAGTCCTTCCCGAAGAACCAGTTTGCTCCATCGGGCGGGACTACTCAGAGCGATGTGGCGTTCTCGATCGACCCGCTTGCCACCGCTCCTCCGGGAGATGACACCACCGGGTGGTGGTTTAACAGCGTCACTGGTAAGTTCGCGCCCAACGACAGCAAGGGCGACGCTGCCAACCCGCACAAGAGCTGGTAATGTGACGCCGCCGATTGTTTGTTGGCGCGTGAAAACTGATGGACTGAAAGTTTCCCGGCCGGGATTGTCATCACAAACAATCCCGGTCGGGCCTTGTTCGTAATGTTCGCTCGCCCGCGCGTATTATATGCAGACCACAGGTCCAGTTCACGTTGCCCTGAATCACGGCGCCGCTGTGGTGTGGTAATGACAGCGAAAAGAGCATTTACACTTGTTGAGATTCTGATCGTCGTGATACTGCTGGGGATCCTGGCGGTGATCGTCGTCCCGAAGTTCTCCAACGCCACGGCGACAGCCAGGGCCAGCATGGTCGCCGATAATCTGCGCATCATGCGATCTCAGCTTGTTGTCTTCAAATCTCAGCACCGCGACGTGGCGGCGGGATATCCCAATTGCGATTCGACGGGGGCTCCGACCGAGGCAGCGTTCATCGAGCACATGACGATGGCGTCGACTAGCGAGGGGAACTTGGCGGCGCCAGGGACGCCGGGATTTAGACACGGACCGTATTTCCGCGAGATACCGCCCAATCCGCTTAACGCCAAGAGCACGGTGCAGATCATTCCCGATGGCGCCGCCGTCCCTGCGGTCGGTGACGATTCCCACGGGTGGATTTACAAGCCCGCCGAGTTGGTGTTCAAGGCCGACTCGCCCGGTGCCGATGTAGAGGGTGTGGACTTTATCGATTACTGATACTATTGCGCGCCGACACGCTCGTTTCGACTGAGGCGAATGTGGCTCGCA
>DAOVQV010000299.1 GCA_030628445.1 Phycisphaerae bacterium
CGCGGCCGCGGGACTACGACCGGCGCTAAATCACGTATTTCGGCGGCGACGCGCGGGATTTCGCGCACCGCATCCCTGGTCATAATCTTCGGGTCCCATACGCTGTTACCGGAGCCCGTCGGCCAGGACGACTCGTTAACGTAGAAGTACGAGACCACGCTGCCCGACACGCCGTGAGCCAACTGGTGCCAAAAAAACATCCGCATGAAATTGGGACCGGCCGGGCCTTTGTAGTCCTCATTTCGCTTAAGCCCGTACCGCCGGGCGGCGCCCCGCGGGTTGGGGAAGAACGGCGCCTCGAGGTTGATGATCGGTTTGTCGGGAGCTGCGTTGCGGGCAAGGTCGTTCATAAACTGCTGATCCATCAGCGCCAGGACTACCGCCCAGCGCTCCTTACCCGGTTCGCCCTGCGGGTGCGGGTGGAAGAACGCCTCCTGCCCGTAGACGTCCTCGGAGGCGACCTTGATTGAGGGGATCACCTGGCGATCGCCCCTGATGAACGGGCTTTGGAATATGAAGGACGTATCAGTGGTGTACTTGGCGGCCTCGGCGCGGAGCTTCCAGAACATTTGCCCGGCGTATTCGGCCATGAAGGCGTTCCAGTCGGCGAAAAGCCTCTGGGGGCGTCCCTTAGGCTCCGGTGTCCAGTAGAACCCGCCGGACATCGTGATCGGCGGGATTACCTCGTCGAAGCTCTTATACTCCGCGCCCCAGGCCTTGTTCGCCGCGGCGATCGTCTCGTACTTATCGGCCAGGCGGTCCTGGAACCGCACCAGGTTATCGGCCCAGTAGCTGCTGTACTGCACCTCGTTTATCAGCTCGTGGTGAAAGACCGGATACGGCGCCAGCAACCTCGCCACGAAGCGCCAGTTCGACGCGTAGTAATCGAACGCCTCGGGATTCTCCAGGTGCAGTTGCAGGAAGTGGCTCGTGCCCCGGTCGTGGTGGTCCCACCCGGTCAGAAATGGCGGGTCGAAGACGTACTGGTCGTGCACCTTCTTGTTGTGATAGTAATCGACCGCCCAGAGCGTCCCGCCGCGCAGCGCTTCGCGGACCAGAACGCCGGCCCAGGGGTAATCCCGCAGCTTGACCGACAGCTTCGTCCCCCCGCGCGGACCGGGCGACTCGATAAACTCCCTCGCCGAGGTCCACCAGCGCGAACCGGAATGCTGGCAGAACAGATCGATTCCGAGGATTCGATTGATCCACGCTCCATCGTACATACGCCCTTCCACGGCGAACAAGAACGTGGGGCGCCCATCGCGATAGTAGATCCCATCGGCGATCGTTACGTTTTTGGCGTTGTCGGGGACGGTGAATCCGGCCGGCGGATTGCACGGTTTGACGTTGATCGGAAGGACCTCAACTTGCGTGATGCGCTTCTTCCCGCCGGGGTCGGGGCGGTTCTTGTTGGCCTCGGCCATGATGGCGTCGTAGCGCTGCTTTACGTTTCGCAGCCTCTCGGGCGGAATCGGTTCGCCCGATGCAAGACCCGCGATCGGCCAGAGGACAACCAACGCCGTGGCAACTTGCAGTGAGTTTCGTAGAGACAGTCTTCTGATCATTGTTTTTACTCTCCGTATGAGGTGAAACCGCACGTAGCGACAGCACCAAAAAATACTGAAAAGTGCTGACAAGCGATGAAAAGTGCTGAAAAGTATTGACCGACTAATACCGGATTCACCCGCGAACGCAAGCGCTGTTTCCGCCGCACACTACTGGCGACCAGTTCGACTTCACTGAAGACAAGGCGCGAACTTGGCCCCGTCCAATGCGCCCAGGTTGTCCTGGAATTCCTCGACTGTTCCGCACCCGACCAGGGGAAAGATATTGAGCGGCGGGTTGGTCTCCTGCAATTCAAACAACGCCCGGAAGCATTCGCAAATGAACACCTCCGGGCGTCATATTTGCTCGCCACAGGCCCGTGCTCTATTCCCAGCGGATCTTTGTCAAAACGATCACAACACTATTCTCTCGCACTTTCAGCCGGACCGTTACCTGACGGCGTGTAACCGCTGTCGTCCGTCAGGATGATCCGGTCCACACGGTAGTTCTTCTCGCGCCGGCGGATCTGGAACGTGTGCTCGCCCGTCGTCACGTATACCGGATCGAGTGTGCTGTTGGAGCACTTGCTCAGCCAGTACCACACTGCCGGGGAAAGTCCGCTGTTGTTGTTGTCGAAATAATCGTCGATGACCGTCCCGTCCATACCTACGAAGGCCGAATTGGTCGCACTTCCGGATGCGTAGCGCCGCAGCCAGACGTAGTACGTCCCTGCCGTCTCGAAGTCGATGTCGTACCCGACCTCGGCGCCGTTGGACCACGTCGAGTATTCATTCGGATGGATGAACGGCGCCATCATGCAACCGTCGCCGACGTAGTTGGAGATGGACGTATCGGACGACCAGTTTTCGGAGGTCGGGTCGGTTCTCGTATCGTTGTTGTCGTAGTTCTCAGCCTCCATGACAACCGTTCCGCCTTCTTCTTGGAACGGACCGGTGCCCGTGCCGGTATCCTCGTCGTTGACAGAAATCGCCACAGTATCGGTGTCGGTTAGCGTTCCATCGTCAGCCAGCAATTGCAGA
>DAOVQV010000300.1 GCA_030628445.1 Phycisphaerae bacterium
ATAGCCAAAAAGCACCTCAATGAGCTTGCGTGCGTCGCCGGTGAGCCTGATTCGTCCCGCTTCGATGATCTCGCCCGGTTCGTCAGTCCCGATCAGCAACTGGGCGATATGTTCGCCGCCTCGGATGACGTTGTGCACTTTGGCGCCGCTTGACCCGTCTGTACCGATCTCGCCGACGCCAATGCCCGATCGGCCGACCGATAGTTTCACCTGCTCTCGCACATCGCAGATCAGCAGCTGGCCTCGCCAGGACGCGATCGCCGATTCGGCAAGCCGTCGGGAAAGCTCACCTGCCATCTTGCCAAGCGACGAGGCAAGGTTCACCGTCCGAATCATCGCCCCGCCGCTCTTGGAGTATCTCAACTCGCATCGGCAACATCCGCGCCGCAGCAGCTTGGCTACTTGGCTGTTGTGCGGAAGGCAGTGGAATCGCACCTCATCACGCCTCAGCCGCCGCGCAACCTTGCGCACGAGCCCAAGCACTTGGGCGGCCGGACCGGCACAATCAGTACATTCCAGGTGGTCCCGACGTGGGCGAACAACAACGTACCCGACAACGTCCCCACTGGTGTTCGCCCAAAGCTGCCCCTCCCAAGGCGGTCGGCGGCGCCCTTTCAGGTAAGTCGGCCTGACGGCCGTCCCGGTAATCCCGGCGAAATGTCGGTTGTAAATTCTCGTAAGATCGGCCCTGTACCTGGGAACGAACTTGCGAATCCGCCCGGGCGGGGTCTCCGAGGGCAGGGCTTCCGTATTGACGTACCAGGTCGTACCCGGCCAGGCCCGGACATAACCGAACCTGTGATAGAAGTCGCGGATCCCGAACAGGACCGTCATGTCGTATCCATACCGGCGCATGGATTCGATGGTCGCCTGGGCCGTGCTCGCCATCAGCCCCTTCTTGCGGTAGTCGCCATGCGTGGCTACCCCGCCGATCCCACCGGCCCGAACACGGGCGGAACCGATCCGCATCTGGTAGTCCCACACGCCGTAGTGTGTCACGATCCTCTCACCGATAAGCCCGATCCGCGAGGCGTCCCAGTCGTAGTGGCCCCCCAGCAGGTACCCCTGGCGACAGTGATCTCGAAAATCAAAATACCCCGGCTCGGGAAATACCTTCGCCATCAGATCGATAAGCTGGGCGGTATGGGCCTTCTTATCTGGGGCGACGATCCGTAACTTCTTCATCTTCATCATCCTGGGGAAATCATCATATCCGAATACGGCTGCTGCAATGGTATCGCATGGGCCAGCGTGGTTCAATCTCGCCGGCGAGGATCGGGACCTGCTGCTGCGCCGCTAACTACCCGCCGGAGGGCACAAGATAAGGGGGGCAAAGAAATCGCCCTGAGCACTTGAAACAAGGCCCCGCGCGACGTATAACGGCCGCGATTGTAGAATCGTGACAAAAGCCCCACTCGTGGAAAGGTTGCTCCGCGTCGAAAAGGAAGGCACGTACCATGAAGGTTATCGCACAGACAGCGGCGTTGCAGGAAGCGTTGGGCCTTACCAGTAGCATCGTCGCTGCCCGAACGCCCAAGCCCGTCCTGCAATGCGTCAAGCTGATCGCAGCTGAGAATGTGCTTACACTGCTGGCGACCGACCTGGAGGTGGGTTGTCGCTGCCAGATCACCGCCGTGCAGATCGATGAAGAAGGCGAGGCCCTCGTACCGGCCGACAGGCTCAGCGGGATCGTCCGCGAGTCGAGCGGCGAGGATTCGCTCACGATCGAGACGGAAAAGCAGGCCGTCCACGTCCGAGGCGCCGGGAGCCACTTCAAGATATTCGGGTACGATCCGGGCGAGTACCCGGCCGTGGCCGATTTCGCCGACAAGGGCGACTTCCAGATTTCAGCACCCGCACTGGCCGAGATGATCGGAAAGACCCTGTTCGCCACCGCCAAGGTTCACAGCCACTACGCGATGTCGGGGATCCTGTGGGAGGCATCGGGCAAGAAGCTCGAGCTTGTCGCCACGGACGGGCACCGGCTTGCCAAGGCCAGGGGTTCACTGAGCAAGTCCGTCTCCAAGCCCTTCACGGCCATCGGGCCGACCAAACTCATGAGCCTGATCCAACGCATCGCCGGCGACGGCGAGAAGGCGCTGGACGTGAAGATCCTGGAAAACCAAATGCTCATCCGTTCGGACCGGGCGGTTCTGGTCGGTTCGCTGGTTCAGGGAAACTTCCCTAAGTACACAGACGTTATCCCGAAGGAATCCACCTGCAAGGCGTCGCTGAACACAACGGAATTCGAGCACCGCATCCGCCAGGCGGCCCTGCTTACAAACGAAGAATCCCGCGGAGTAAAACTGAGCTTCCAGACCGAGACGGTCACGCTTTCCAGCAGAGCGCCGGAGACCGGCGAGGCCGAAGTGACCTGTCCAATCAAGTTCGACGGCGATCCGATCGATATCGCCTTCAACCCAACGTTCCTGACCGACGCCCTCCGCGTGACGGGAACAGAGGCAATCACGCTGGAGATGAGCGCGTCCAACAAACCGGCGGTAATCAAGGCAGGTAGCGATTTCCTCTACGTGCTGATGCCAGTGGATTTAGGATAGCGCCACC
>DAOVQV010000228.1 GCA_030628445.1 Phycisphaerae bacterium
TATTTCGGGCCGATTGAAGGACACGACATCGGCCAATTGACCCGGGTGCTGACGCGGCTGACTCAGATCGACCGGCCGGCGCTGCTGCACGTGCACACCGAGAAGGGCCGCGGGTGTCAGTACGCCGTCGAAGACCCCTGCCGCTTCCACAGCCCATCAGCCTACACGGTCCAGAACGGGGAGGTGGTATTCGTCCCGAAGGACCAGCCCACCTGGACAGCCGTATTCTCCGAAGCCCTGGTCGAGCTGGCGAGGACAGATAAGCGAATCGTCGCGATAACCGCGGCCATGCCTGATGGTACGGGCCTAAACAGGTTCCGCCAGGCGTTCCCGGACCGGTACATCGACGTGGGGATCAACGAATCCCACGCGGTGGCGATGGCGGCTGGACTCGCCAAGGCCGCCCTGCGCCCGGTCATAGCCATCTATTCCACCTTCCTGCAGCGCGCATTCGATCAGATTTTCCACGATGTGGCCCTTCAGCACTTACCGGTGATCTTCTGCATCGACCGGGCCGGGGTCGTCGGGTCGGACGGGGCGGTGCATCACGGTTGCATGGATATTGCTTACCTTCGGCCCCTCCCGGGGATGACGCTGATGGGACCGGCGGAGGCGGCGGAGATGAAGGCGGCTTTGGAGTTTGCACTGTCGCTGGACGGCCCGGCTGCGATTCGCTATCCGCGTGACGAGGTCCCGCCCTCGCTGGGCGGGCCCTGCCCGCCATTTGAGCTTACCAGGATGCGAACCGTCGCACCCGGAGACGACGGGGCCCTGCTTTGCTATGGGGTGACAGTCGAGCCCGCACTAGAGGCAGCCGAACAGCTAAGCAAGACGGACCATCTGAAGATCTCCGTAATCAACGCACGATTCGCCAAGCCGCTCGACGTGCTGGGTATCACCAAGCTTATCAACTCCGCCAAGCCGGTGCTTGTCTGCGAGGACCACGCCGCGGCCGGGGGGTTCGGCTCGGCGGTGTTGGAGCTGGCCGCGGCGCGAGGCCTGAGTACCTCCAACGTCCGGCTGCTCGCCCTACCGGATCGGTTCATCGCCCATGCCACTCGCCCCCAGCAACTTACCGAAGTGGGCCTGGATGCGGCCAGCATCGCCGCCACGATCAAAGAGATGATCCTAAATCCCGCGCCCACCGGGACGAAGCGCCGCTCGTGAGCAGGTTTGCCGGCCCGGGCTTGCCTGACCCACCCCGAGCCCTTCATACGATCAGCATCGCATCACCGTAGGAATAGAAGCGGTACTTGAGGCGTATCGCCTCTGCGTAAGCGTCCAGGATCATCTTGACGCCGGAAGTGTTCCCCGGTGAGCAGAAAGCGGCAACCAGCATCAGCAGCGTGCTGCGCGGCAGGTGGAAATTGGTGATCAGGGCGTCGACGGCGAGAAATTCGGCCGGCGGGTAGATGAAGATATCGGTCCACCCGCTCGTCGGGGCGAATTCCCCGCCGGGGGCGACGCCCTCCAGAACGCGGACGGTCGTCGTACCGACGGCTATGATCCGGCGGCCGTCGCTACGGGCACAGTTGAGCTTTTCGGCGGCGTCGGGGGGGATTTCGTACCACTCCGCATGCATCTTGTGCGCGCCAAGATCGTCGCCCTTGACGGGGGCGAACGTACCAAGGGCGACGTGCAGGGTCAGGCGGGTAATCCGCACCCCGCCGGCACGAAGCGTATCCAACAGCTTCTCGGTGAAATGCAGCCCGGCCGTCGGGGCCGCCACGGCGCCCGGTCGGGAGGCGTAGACGGTCTGATAGCGCCGGCGGTCTTCCGCGTCGTCCAAAGGTCCCGGGCGGCGGATGTAAGGCGGTAAGGGCGCAAATCCGACCCGGGCGAGCAGCTGCTCAGCGCTGCTTAGCGGGTCCAGCTCCACCACCCAGCGGCCCTCCTTGAGATTCTCTTGCAGCACCAACTGGACCCCGCCGCTTCCGACCAGATCTAGCCGCTCGCCGAGGCGGCACCTACCGGCGCCTTTGAGCATAACCTCCCAGCGGCCCGGGCGAAGCTCACCCAAGAACAGACCCTCGATCCCGCCGCCCGTTTTGCGCCGGGAGAAGAACTTGGCGGGAACAACGCGGGTGTCGTTGAGGACCAGCAGGTCGCCCGGTTCCAGCAACTGAGGGATTTGATGGAACTTGCGATGCTGTCGCGCACCTGTGGTCCTGTCCAGGACCATCAGCCGCGAGATGTCCCGGCGGGCGAGGGGGGCCTGAGCAATAAGCCCGGAGGCCAGTTCGTACTCGAAATCACTCGCCTGAAGCGGCATGGGACAAGACTCCCGCAGGAGGGCCTCAATACCAACCACCAGAGCTAATATAACTATTTACCAAGCGAGAATAAAAGTATCGCGGGCTTTGTGTCGATATCAAACACACCGAGGGAGATCCTTGGCCTGGCGGCGTGGGTAATGAGTTCAAAGACGTCAAAAACGAGCGCGAACGAACTGGCCAAGAAACTGGCCAAGATGGATCGCGATCGCCTGATAAAGAAGCTCAGATCGCTGCACTGCAGCTTCCAGTTGGATTTCACGGACGACTTTCTAACCGGGATAAGCTTGGAACGTCTGAGACACATTACCCTCGCGGCCACCATGCAAAGCCTTCAGTCTTCCGGATATCGCCCCGATAGCCACCCTACCTAGCGGCGCCCGTGCGTAGCTCGCCCGGCGCCGCTATCCCGGTAGGTGGATGCTCCCGCCACCGACAAGCTGCCGCCACCGGCAGGTAAGCTATTGCGCAGCAGCTTCTTGCGCCCGCTTGCCCACCACAGCTATCGACAGCTTATCCGCCAGCGCCAATGTGGCGGGCTTATCGACGATGAGCGTCTTTCCGGCCTCGACGACCAGGCAGGCACACTTGGCGCCTTTCAGGTTGCGAATGGTATCAGGCCCGACCGTCGGGACGTCGAACCGCATATCCTGCTTCGGCCGGGCCACCTTCACCAGCGTCCAAGCGCCGACGCGACACAGCCTCCCCGCCCTGCGGATCATCGCATCGGTGCCCTCCATCGCCTCGACGGCGATAATGTCCCGCTCCTTGACGGCGACGGCCTGGCCGATATCCAGATCCGCGCTGGCCCGTGCAATCTGCCACCCAAATTCCACGTCCGCCTCGATCCCGCCCGGTACGCCCGTCCGCGTCATCAACCCGTCATCAGCTAGATGTTCTTGGCAGTACTTCACGCAGGAGATTACCTCTATACCTTCATCCCGCAACTCATCGGCCACAGCAAGCAGGATCGCGTTATCACGCTTGTCCTTGCGGATCCTGAAATACCACAGCCACGCCGTCCGTATATCAGGAATATATCGCAAAAGACGCGCGGGAGAATACATTTCCCTTTTTCTGACACCCCCCATCAGGACGGCCTCTTTGACGCCCTGGTTCTTGAAGGTGGTAATCATCTTGCCCATGCGAACCAGCGAGCAGGGCACGAATACGTCCGCACGTCCGGCCAGGCGGGA